>CAYTFF010000049.1:1067-6913 GCA_964437045.1 uncultured Dehalococcoidia bacterium | reverse complement strand
TTAATCAAAGAGGTGAACAGCCATCATCCCACAATAACTAAAGGACAGCCTTTTTCGCAATCAACTATTCAATCAGTCTTATCCGAATCATCCTTAACATAAATTGCCAAGCGTTTTATATTACTCACACCTTTAAGTGCTGATGCCATACCAAGTATGGCCCTTGCAAATAAGTGTTTAGCAAATGGATTTAAGGTAATTGGCAAATCATTAACCATCAAGTCAGTATTAAGACCTGAATAGCTAGGATTAATGTAATTATCGACAATTAATTTAGCCAATTGACCCATTTCTTTAGTGGAAAATTTAGGTACAGATATATCAATAGCAGAGTCACAAACTACAGCAGCAAGTTGAGCTTCTTTACACATTATTTCCATCCCAGTCTCCTCTCTGAGAACTTCAATTTTCGGATATGGACTCTCCTTATATCCCTCCGCTATTAAAAAATCACACCCCCAAGCTAGATCGGCGAGCTCTTTTAGCGAAATATCCCTATCTGGATATCTAAACTGAGCAAATTGGTTTGGACCGCTAACAAAAGTAATGTCACTCCCAGATTTAGAAAGTATGGAGCTGTCCTTACCACTAACATCAAGATCAGCCCCATGTGGAACATGTTTCACAGTGGCTACCCTATAACCTAACCCTTTCAATTTTGGTATTAGGTTGGCAATTACCGTCGTTTTCCCAGAGTTTGATCGACCTACTACACAAATAATTGGTATCATCTATAATTATCCTTATTGTCCTGATCTAGGTTATATACAGCAAGTTCCAAATCATCCTTTGTATTAACATTAAAAAAAGATTTCCCTTTAGGATCATAAGTAAGTATATCTGATTTTTCCAAATATAGGACATTTACTAATGGAAGCAAACTCTGAATAGCTTGATTTCTATTTTGATTAAACAGGTTTTCTATGGATGAAATACAACTCCTTCCATATACTGCATGTAAAGCTTGGAGTTGATTAAACTTGGGAACTACAGCATCATATTTTGAGGCAAATTCCATCTGATATTGCAGGAGTTCTGTATTT
The DNA here is from genome assembly GCA_964437045.1 of uncultured Dehalococcoidia bacterium. Taxonomy (GTDB): domain Bacteria; phylum Chloroflexota; class Dehalococcoidia; order Lucifugimonadales; family CAYTFF01; genus CAYTFF01. Next base: position 5,870 of record CAYTFF010000049.1, on the reverse strand, counting down.
AGAAATGGCATATCACAGCCTACAACCCAAGTATATTCACTAGAAGATGCCTTTAACCCACTAAACAAACCTGCTAGATGACCATCACCCAAAGGCGTATCATATATTATTTTTACTGAAGAAGAACTAAAATTTATATTTCTAGATTGGTCTGGCTTCATCACAAGTAATACTTCATTACTTATCTGAGTCATTTTATTGATGACACGATCAAGTAGCGAAACTCCGGCCAAAACTTCCACTGCCTTGTCTCGTCCTAATCTTGTACTTGATCCACCCATTAATATTATAGAGGTCATAATCACACTGCTATTGTAATACAATAGATCAATAAAGATAACTGTTCCGAAAATCTATCATATTACTGGTATTATGATTATTAATAATCTATATCCTATTAAGATTTTGCATGTATCTATCTCTTTTTTCTTGAGCTTTTTCTATTTTAGAATTATCTCTTTCTTCCCTATTAGCCCATACTAGAAATACTGTGGCCAGTGCAATTAAGTACATCATATTGCCAGGTACCCACATTATAAGGCCACCCGTCTGAAGATCCTGTGCCAAACTTATTCCCCAGTGCCTTGGTGCATCCTCATAAAATGAATAAATAGTACCTCTTGCAAAAGCAAGTGTAACTCCTAAAGCTGTATTTAGTATCGTAGCAAGAAATAGATATAACATCCGTACGGGAAATTGTTGACGGGCACGTACAGGGGCAGAACCGATTACAGGCCACCAAAAAATGAGGGCTGCAAAAAGCATAGTCAAATGTTCAAAGTAATGCAAAGGAGAAAAAGATAAAGCAGCATCATAAAAAATAGGTATATGCCAGAACACTGCTACAAAATAATAAATAAGAAAGGAAAATCTCATTGATGTCAGTTTCTCTAATACCTTTCTAACAAACCCACCTTTGCTAAGCCAATGCCCTACTTTATATCTGGGTCCTTTAGGTAATGACCAGATAAACACTCTCATAGAACTAGCTAGTAAAATTAATGGGGCAGCTATCATTACTATTAAAATGTGCTGAATCATATGTACGAAAAACAAATCACTCCCAAAAGTATCTATGGGTGAGACCAATGAAATCAGAAGCACTATTATACTTAAGGAGAAGAAAACTATGTTAGGAGTAGATACTGCACTATATCTGCCTCTTAATCTTAGCCTTGAAAAACCAATAACATACGCTGCAAATATAATTAGTAGAGTAATCAGAGCAAAAATTTCAACATCCCAGAAAGCAAACAAATCCCAGAATGTCGTTGCTTGAGATAAATGATCTCCTACATGCAATAAAATCACTATTTCAAACCAAGTGTAATGAAAAATTCCATATTGTTGTCAGGGAATTGAAATTAAAGAAAATTCTTAAATAAAACCATCATAGCCGTACTAACAATCATAGCAAGTATAAGTCCACCAATAAACAGCATAGAGAATAATCTGTTATCGAATTTCAGATGCATATAAAACATGGCAACTAAAGCGAATTTTCCACCTGACAAAATTATAAAAATGGGCTTGATTAGCCCCTGCAATGCTTCGACGTAAAATATGGCAACTTCAATAGCCGTGATAATAGCAAGAATAGCAGCGATTTTTACATATGTAAGAGGTGTAGGATGATTTGCCTCTTCAGAATGTTGGTCAATTCCTGTAGTTTGATTATGTTCAGCCATTTAATATCAGTCTACATCCTTCTCATATCTTTTAGCAATAATAGCAGCAATTGCTGGCACACCTACCACAAAAGCCATTCCTAATATTATTACTCCCCATTCATGGAGACTCGTACTATACAAAATCATGAATATCACTCCGAGCCCACCACCCAAAATAACTATAAATAGAACTGACAGTAATGGTAAAAGTAAACTCAAAGGTATAGGTGTTTTTCTAATATCCATTAACCACCTCCCTCCGCAACTCCTATCAAATAAACTACCGTAAATATTACAATCCAGACAACATCCACAAAATGCCAATACAATGCCACTAAATCTACGCTTAGACTATCAGCACTTGAAAATTTCTTAAAGAATGAGAACCCAAAAATTGAAAGTAACCAAATAACTCCAACAGTTACATGAGCTCCATGAAAACCAGTAAGGGTAAAAAATGTCGTGCCAAATAGATTAGTACGGGGAGTTAATCCTTCAACTGCAAATTCTCTAAACTCAAACACCTGAAATCCAATAAAACAAGCTCCCAAAATTGCCGTGGAAAGTATCCATATTCGGAAAACTTTGATATTCCCTCTGCTAATAGCTGAATAAGCCAAAACCATAGACATGCTGCTAACTAACAAAACGAATGTGCTGACCGAAGTAATGGGTATACTAAAAACATCGATAGGATATGGCCCAACTAAGCTCTTGTTCTGATAAACCAAGTAAGTAGCAATCAGAGATCCAAAGAACATACACTCTGATGCTAAGAAAACCCAAATAAGTAATTTCCTATGCGGAATACCTAAGCTGGTTTCATGCTCGCCTTCATGACCTTTTAAATGTACCTGTTCCAACTACTATAACACTCCTTAATAATACCTAATCATCATGCTCAGGCTCGGTGGGTGGTTCCAAAGACCATGCATAAACGGAAGCCACGGTGATAATCCCACCTATTACCGCGACCCAATAATTGAAAATAAACCCGTATCCGAGAATTACCTGCCCTATAGACGCTATTAATGGATAATATGATGGACTAGGCATATGAATTCCATGTCCATGATGATCATCACCATCATCTGAATCAACAGAAGCTCCTTCTATTGGTGAGCCGGTGCCATATTTGGATTCCCAAAAAGGATCCCTACTATTAACTACAGGAATAGTAGCAAAATTATAGTGGGGAGGCGGGGAAGGTATTGACCATTCTAATGTTCGCCCATCCCATGGATCATTTCCAGCAATCTCTCCATCACGACGACTCTTAAACACATTATACATAAATACAATTATAGCAATTGCTAAAATAGTGATCCCGATTGTGGACAACAGGTTTAACGCATCAAATCCCATACCTGCATCATAAGTATAAATCCTACGAGGCATTCCCCACATACCAAGAAAATGCATAGGAAAGAAACCAACATTCATACCAATGAAAATAAGCCAAAAGTTAATTTTACCAATTGTTTCATTAAGCATTCTACCAGTCATCTTGGGGAACCAGTAATAGACCCCAGATAATACTGCCATTATTGCTCCACCAAATAGCACATAGTGAAGATGCGCCACTATGAAATATGTATCCTGCTGTTGATAATCAGAAGTAGGAACAGCATGCATAACTCCACTAAGTCCACCTATAATAAAAAGAGAAAGAAATCCAATTGCAAAAAGGGCTGCAGTAGTTGGCCTGAAAGATCCTCCCCATATTGTACAAATCCAGTTAAATATTTTAATACCAGTTGGAATGGCTATCAACATAGTGGCAATTGAAAAAAAAGAATTAGCAGCAGCACCCAAGCCAACGGTAAACATGTGATGACTCCAAACACCCCAACCCATAAAACCTATCGCAATTCCTGCAAGCACTATAGAGCTATATCCAAACAAAGGCTTACGGGAAAATGTGGGTAAAACCTCAGAAACAATACCCATTGCTGGCAAAATTAGAATATATACTTCAGGATGTCCGAAAAGCCAAAACAGATGTTGCCATAACACAGGATCTCCACCATTTTCAGGTATAAAATAATTTGTTCCAAAACTTCTATCCATGAAAAGTTCAATTAAGGCAACTGTTATAACTGGGAACGCAAGAACTATTAGGAATGAAGTTACTAAAGTCATCCAGACAAAAACTGGCATACGCATTAGAGTCATTCCAGGTGCCCTCATATTTAAGATAGTAACAATAAAATTAAGCCCTGCTGCTATAGATGCTGTGCCTAAAAGTACAAGGCCGACAATCCAAAAGTCTATCCCGTTACCAGTATTAAACTCCAGAGAGGTAATATTGGCATATCCAAACCACCCAGCATTGGGAGCACCACCTAAAATCCAGCTGGAATTCAGTAAGATACCACCTCCGAGAAAAGTCCAATAACTAAATGCATTTAACCTTGGAAAAGCGACATCCCTAGCACCTATCATTAAGGGGATAATAAAATTAAAGAAGGCTGCTGCAAATGGCATCACTACAAGAAATACCATAGTAGTGCCGTGCATGGTGAAGAGTTGATTGTATAGTTCTGGGCTTACTAAAGACAAATTTGACTGGCTGAGCTGGAGACGCATGATATAAGCTTCTATACCACCAAATAAAAAGAAGACAAATGCGGTTACTCCATATAGGATACCTATCCTTTTATGATCGATTGTTGTTAGCCAACTCCATATCCCGTATTCGCTAGTTGGCCTCCGTGTAACCCCAGTCAATATATTACCTATTGTCGTCATTATATTTACTCCTGCAGGGCAGGCACCTCGATGATTGTTGTTCTTTCTGTTTCTTTATTCTTATAAAACATTATGATACTAGTTATAATTATTTTAAGCTCTTTAAGTATTCTACTAAATCATTAAGTTCTTCATCAGTTAACATATCTGCGAAAACCTGAGGCATTACATTATCAGGAAAATCTGATACCACAAACGCACTTGGATCTACTATTGATTGGTAAATGTACTGTCCTACAGAAAGGTCTTCAACCCTACCTGATGCTCTATCAGCCAATCCAGCCATTCCTGGCCCAATTAACGCATCAGTACCAATTGAATGACATGCCGAACAACCCAGTGAAGTAAACAAGGCCTCTCCATTAGCTTTATCTCCTGATTC
>CAYTFF010000049.1:0-1057 GCA_964437045.1 uncultured Dehalococcoidia bacterium | reverse complement strand
TCAGGAACTTCGCCCAACCCAATCGAAGGACCAGCCGAACTACCAGGAGTTATTGGCTCTTTATTAGTATCAGGTTTCAAACCATTTAAATAAATAACCAATGCAGCGACATCTTTGTTGGTCATAGCCATCTTTGCATCATTATAAACAACACCGTCTCTAGACATTATATTACCAGGCTTAACTTCTTCAGGATCTGTTAGCCATTTGGTTAAATTTTCACCAAACTCATCTTTCTCAAGTAAACCTGCAGCAATCGTGTTTCTTAAGCCAAAGTGGGTCAAACTAGGACCAATATTGCCTCTAGCGATAGGATTATCTTGAATCGTATGACAGGCTATACACCCTTTCTCATTAAAAAGTTTAGCCCCTTCGCTAGCCATTCCTTTAGGTGCAACAGATGGCCTTAAGAAATCTTTAGTCCACTTATCAAACTCACTCGGAGATTCGGCAATAACTCTGAATCTCATTTGAGCATGTGCCACACCACAGAATTCAGCACATTGACCAAAATAAACACCCGGTTCATCGGCTATTAACCACAATTCATTTGATCTAGTTGGGATTATGTCCTGTTTACCAGCTAATTTTGGAACCCAAAAGCTATGTAATACATCATTAGAATTTAAAGTTAAATTAACCACCTTACCAGTTGGTATATGAAGTTCGTTAGAGGTTTTAATACCTAGATCTGGATATTCAAATTCCCAGAACCACTGGTGGCCCACTACTGTGATTTCTAATGTTTCCTCATCCGGAGGGCTGTGTAATTCAAAAATACTCATTACTGTAGGTACAGCTATTACAGCTAAAACTATAGCAGGGGCTATAGTCCAAAGAAGCTCTAGTTTATGATTGCCATGAATCTGTTTTGGTTCAGCTTGTCCTTTCTTCCATCTATATCTTATTACTGTATATAAGAGTAATCCTTCCACAACAACAAATACAAATGCAGCAGCCCAGAAAATAATCCAGAAAAGAGTAAGTTGGGATTATGCAACATATCCTGCGGCGTCAAACGTTGACTGAGGCGATTCAGTAGAACAGCCAACAGTTA
>CAYTFF010000048.1:7783-8929 GCA_964437045.1 uncultured Dehalococcoidia bacterium | reverse complement strand
TTGGTTCCATAGCCCATGATGTTCATGTTAGCTCGACTAAATCAATGACCGGACATCTTTTAGGTGCTGCAGGAGCGGTTGAAGCAGTTGTAGCCATAAAAACCCTGGGAGCTAATTTGGTACCTCCCACAATAAATCTTAATCACCTAGACCCAGATTGCGATTTGAATTACACCCCAAATGTGGCAGTCAAAGATGAAATTTCGATAGCTATGAGTAATTCCCTGGGATTTGGTGGGCATAACACATCACTAATATTTAAAGAATTTTGATATTCTTTATAGGTTAAATTACATACTGAAATTTATCAATTGGAAGGTGTTTTAATTAATCGTGTATGGATTACCTTGTGGTTGAACTTGCCATTAAAATACCATCAGTTTGTCACTAATTTTGATATTTGATATATGTATTTGAATCAACGAATTTATAACAAAAAACAATGGCAAATACTAGGGTCTTCAATTGACCCTCAAGGTTTAAATTCTGAATTGCCTCCGCTCCAGACTATTCTGTTAATTAACCGAGGGGTTATTCAGTCAAATCAGGTCCATGAATTTTTGAATCCTTCTACAATTCATGACCCTTTCCTTCTTCCTGATATGAGACAAGCTGTTGCTAGAATAAATGAAGCCATAAATAAAAAAGAAAAACTTGCAATATTTGGTGATTTTGACACAGACGGAATCACCGGAACCGCAGTATTAACTCAAGCATTCAAATATTTAGGGGTTAAAGTTAAACCATATATCCCTAATAGGAATAACGAAGGACACGGATTAAACAAAGACTCGATTAAATATTTGCAATCTCTGGAAGTTTCCCTATTGATTACTGTTGATTGTGGAAGCAGTTCTGTCGAGGAAATCCAATTTGCTAACTCATGCGGGATCGATGTAATAGTAACCGACCATCATTCTATCCCAAAGATAAAACCTAAAGCTATAGCATTAATTAATCATAATAGGAAGGATTCTAAATATCCTTTTCGGGGCCTTGCTGGAGTAGGCTTGGCATTCAAGTTAGCTCAGGCAATATATATGCAATTGGGTAAACCGTATCCTTCCGAACTTTTAGAATTCGTTGCCATGGGAACCATCGCTGACATGGTTCCATTAAAGGGGGAAAACAGAACATTAGTTAATC
>CAYTFF010000048.1:0-7773 GCA_964437045.1 uncultured Dehalococcoidia bacterium | reverse complement strand
CGAAAATATACCTAAAATATACCTAACATATAACTAAATTCTTCTAAAAATCCTGGTATTAACGCCATTATTCAAAGTGCTAGACTTACTAATGCCAAAATAGATTCTGAAAAAATTGCTTTCTATTTAGCTCCTAGATTAAATGCTCCAGGAAGATTAGATGATCCAATTGTTAGTCTTAAATTGTTGACAACTAACTCTGAGATTGAAGCAGAAGAATTGTCTCGAAAAATAGAAGCCATTAACAATAAACGCAAGGAACTAACTCAAACACAATTAGAAACTGCCAGGTCAAAAGTTAACCCTTATTTCGACAATCAACAGCTTATATTTATGGGAGAATATGGCGTTAACCCCGGAATATCTGGATTAGTAGCAGGGAACTTAGCTTCAGATTACTATAAACCTACAGTCTACTATTCTATACAAGAAAATTTGGTTAGGGGAAGTGCTAGAAGTATTCCGGAATTTAATATTACAGATGCCTTATCCGAGTGCTCTGATCTTTTCGAAAATTATGGTGGCCATTCTCAGGCAGCAGGATTTGTTATCAATTTATCCAAATTAGAACAATTAGAAAGTCGTTTAACTACTATAGCTAATAATAAACTTAAAGGAGCAAACCTTACTCCAACGATACAAATAGATATAGAAGCTTCTCCATCTCAATTAGTGGGGGAAACATTTGAATTCTTAAAGTTATTGGGCCCTCATGGTCAAGGGAATCCAATGCCTGTGTTTTTGGCGCGAGGAGCTGAAATAATCAAAGTTAATTATATGGGAACTAACTCTAAACATTTAAAATTCAAATTAAAACACGAAGGAGTCATATGGGATGCAACGGCCTTTTGGAAAGGCGATGAATTTGATCGATTAACAAATAAGATGAATTTCGTTTACAACATCGGAGTGAATTATTGGAAAGGTAAACAAAATCTTAGTTTAAATATCTTAGATTTTGCACCTGGTTAATCCAACGCTAGATTTTACTTTTTGATTTATATTTACGTAAAGGCTTTTGGGATTGCTTCTTCTTGTCTAGGATAGCTTCTTCCGGTTTCATAAAACGGCTTTTGAAAACCAATAAGGGGATAGTAATCAACAAGATTAAAAGGCTGATAAAATGAGCTTCTTGTAATCCAAAAATCCAAACTTTATCAAGTCGCACAAATTGAATAGTAAATCTTCCGATTGCGTATAAAGAAAGATATAAGACAAAAACCATACCATCTGGGCGTAATCTTTTCCTTACTTTCCAAACAATAGCCAAGGCTATCATATTCCAAATTATCTCGTAAATTACAGCAGGGTGCTGGGCTAAAGCCTCCAACGACCCTTCAGGTACTAGGTTTTGAACGTTACGGTTGGCATTGTGCATTAATTGTGTTACATGAGCAGGGCTATCTTTATGGGTATAAATTACTCCCCAGGGTAAAGAGGTAGCTTTAGCCCAATGTTCCCCGTTTATTACGTCTCCAATTCTTCCGATACTTTGGACAAATAACATAGCGGGGGCAGTTAAATCGGCCAATTTACCAATGGGGTATTTACATTTATATGCATATAGAGCGCCTCCAATAAAACCACCCAAAATCGCTCCCCATAAACCTATTCCTCCACTCCAAATAGCAAACATACGAAGGGGGTTAGCATAGTAAAAATCCCAGTAATCAATGACATGCACTAAACGAGCACCTACTATCCCAGCCAATATTGCCCAAATAGCTGTAGAATAAATTACATCAGATACAATACCATTTGACTTAGCCCATCTTGCAACAAGAATAACTGCCATAGCAGTACCCACGAAGCTGAAGAAGCCATGCCAGCTTAGGGCAAATCTGGCAGTATTGATCATAAATGGGTCAATATTTATTTCAATCATCTTTTCCCCTGAATCTCAATTATTAAAATTGTAGAAAGATAAAAACGCTAAGTCAAGTAAAACGACGGTTTACATATGTGTCGTTTATGTTAGAATGTTGGCTATTATATTGAGGTATTAACACAGTTTATGAAAGAAAAAGTGCAAGAATTTCTTAACTATATGGAAGTGGAGAAAGGAGCTTCTCCAAACACCATATCTGCATATAGAAACGATCTTGATCAATTGATAGAATTTCTTACTCCAAAAATTCCCTCATCAAATGGAAATAATAATTGGGTTGCTATTAATGGGTCGTTGTTATCCGAATATGTTGTTTTTTTGCAAGATCGAGGTTATTCTGAAACTACAAAAGCAAGAAAAATAGCCTCGGTTAAATCATTACTTAAGTTTCTTATTAAGGAAGAGTTGATCCCCGGTCAATCCGCCGATAATCTTGCCTCACCTAAGGTGGGAAGAGGACTGCCAAAATCACTTTCACCTGAGGAAATGGAACGTTTACTTGAACAAACTTCAATTCGTAGTACACCCGATGCTATAAGAGATAATTCCATGTTTGAAATTCTTTATGCCTCTGGAATGAGGGTAAGTGAGATGGTGGCATTAAACCTTGGGGACATAAATATTAGAGAAGGCTATATTCGGTGCTTCGGGAAAGGTTCTAGAGAACGTATTCTTCCAATTCACGATTCGGCAATAAAAGCATTAAATCATTATATCAAATCGGCCCGCCCGCAATTGGATACAAATTCTTCAAATCAAGCGTTATTCTTAAATCTGAGAGGAGAACGTCTTACAAGGCAAGGTTTTTGGTTGATTCTTAAAGCATATGCCGCAAAGGCTAATATTACTTCCAAAATCACCCCACATATTATACGGCACAGTTTCGCCACGCATCTTCTAAGAGGCGGGGCACCTTTAAGACATGTCCAAGAATTGCTAGGACATGCTAGCATTACTACAACTCAAGTTTATACTCATTTAGCAAGTGAACATATGCGAGAAGAATATAATAAGGCTCATCCTAGAGCCCGTTAACAATAATCAAAGATAAATTAAAATTCACTACAAAGCCCAATTAACTTAAAAATAGTTTAGGACTACGATTATGACTATAATTACTATTGATGGAAATATGGGATCAGGTGCACGGGACATAGGAATAGAATTGGCCAAGCAGCTTAAATTTGACTACCTAGATCGGTGGATTTTAGCAGAAACAGCTCAAAGGCTTGGAGCGACAGTTGATGCTTTATCTCAAAAAGAATTACAAACAGGGAATATAAATGAAAAACTTTCTAAAATTCTAAAAAATCTATTAGAGAGATCAGCTTTAGTTGGGGCAGGAGGAGACCCTTCCTTTGGTCCAGGTATTGAAGCAATTTTATCTAGATCAGATAATTCTGCCGATTCTCCAATTACTGATGTCCATGATCTTGATGACAAAAAGTTTTTAGAAGTTTTAAAACAAGTTATTTGGGAATTTGCTGGTATTGGTAATTCGATTATAGTTGGCAGAGGAGGGTGTTCTATCTTAGAAAATAACCCCAAAGCTATTCATTTATTAACTGTAAGTCTCATTGAACATCGAATACCAAGAATAATGGAAAGACACAACATGGATAATGACACAGCCCTAAATTACATTATTGAATCAGACAATGGCAGGGCCCAATTTTTCAAAAAATATTTCAATCAAGATTCTGAAGATTCTTCCATTTATGATTTTGTAATAAACACTAGTAAAGTTTCTATTGATACTGCCGTTAAATTAACACAAGAATATTTAAAAATACAATCACAATAAAATTTGTTGATACATCTCTGGAGGATAAAATAATATGGCAAAAAAATCTTCTAACAAGATGGCCTCCCGCCAAGGACGCTTGAATAAGAAAAAGAATAAAAGCAAACCGAATGTTTTTAAAGGATCAAGCCAAGTAACCACTGAAAATAACGAAACTGAACAAAATGATGTTCAGGCACCTAAAAAAACGAGTTTTATCGAAGAGCAACCCTTAACGCCTGAAGCCAATGTTAGACCTCAGATTATTCATAAAAAAGAAAGATTTTCAAATTCCGCTATGTCTGTTTACTCTTATGTAGGAAAAGAAGTTAGACGAATAGGTATTATAGGTGGTGTTATATTTATAGTATTATTTTCATTAACTTTCGTTTTAAGGTGATCCATAATTAGGTAACCCTATAAATTTTTGAGGTTTAAAAAAACAAAATGTCAAATATTGAAATAGGGGATTGGAAACCACAAGTTTCCAAACATCCGATTTTCGACGACAATGTTGAAGCCCTACACATAGTCATTGAGAGATTAGAAGGGCAATATTTACCGGCACTTAAATCAGCTAGAGATAATATTGCCAACGAAAAAGTTTGGCTCGCCTTATGGACCTATCTGACCTCTAGGTTAACTATAAGAAAACCCTTCCAGTTGACTTATAGTGAAGCTGATAAAATAATTGATATAATACAATCAAAAATTAAATATATATAAATGTTAGTAGGTTTTTAATGCACGATACTGACGATGAAAACCAATTGCCGGCCAAAAATCTAGAAACCCCAAATTTATACACTGAAGAAGTATCCTTAACTCCAAAAACTACACTGTTGCCTGAAATTGAAACCGATATAAATTTGCAACCTAACAACATAGTTTCTGAAATACCTCAATCGAGTAATTCAGAATTCCCCATTAAGAAACGATGGGAAGGAAGAATTGCCCACCCCAGAAGGTTAGTAAGTTCTATGAAAGCAAACCTTGAAGACTTAGGATATAAGGTCAAGGCCAATTACGAAGATCAAGCAGGACCGGTCAGAGATACTAGCTATTTTGAAGGTAATATTTCGGCAAAACAAGATTATGAAAGTCGAAATAAGGTTTTGTTTATATTAGGGATCCTAAGTTTAATTATTGTCATCGGATATTGGATTCTTAAGAAATCTAATAGGATAGAACAATCCCTTATTAAAATTGAATTTGAAGGGGAATCTTACTATGTTGAAGCAAGACAAGAGCATAGTATGAACATTCCTAATGAAGCACGTTTAAATTACTCAGAAAGAACTGGAGTTTTAAGTGATATCTCAATAATATTACAGGCCGGTGTTTTTTCTGGTATCAATTTAGATATAAACATGAAGCCCAGCCGATCAAATGATTCGGACCTTTTCGTTTTCACCAAAAAAGTAACCGAAAATATATCCAATATATGGAATAATTCAACAATTATCTGAATTTAGTTTATATCCGCTTAAAAAAACTACCTTATCGGGACAAATTAAATATGCCGATTTCCAACTACCCGTTTAAAGAAAAGATTCGTTTAACTCCTAATAAACCAGGTATTTATACCATGCGCGATATAAATAATACGGTGATATATGTCGGAAAGGCTGCAAAGTTACGTAACAGAATCCGATCATATTTCACCAATAATTTAACTCACACCAGAAAAGTTGAATTAATGATCTCTAAAATAGATCGCTTCGAATACATTTTAACAGAAACTGAACAGGAGGCATTGATATTAGAGAACAATTTGATAAAACAATTAAAACCCTGGTACAACGTTAGATTAAAAGATGACAAAACTTACCCGTTTATAAAAATTGACCTAAACGAAGACTATCCACTAGTTTACATAACGCGCGTAATAAAAAATGATGGAGCCAAATATTTTGGCCCATATGCAAATGCTGGTAGTGTTAGAAAAACATTAAAGTTATTAAAAAGATTGTTTCCATATAGATCATGTACAAAAACAATAACTGGGAAAGACAAAAGGCCTTGCCTAGATTATTTTATTAACCGGTGCTTAGGACCTTGTATCGGAGCAGTTGATAAGAAAACTTATCTCAAAACAATTGAACAAGTTATTTACTTTTTGGAAGGTAAAACTAAATTGGTAACTAAACACCTAAAATCTAATATGTTAAATGCTTCGGAACAATTAGATTTTGAAACAGCTGCTTTACTAAGGGACCAAATTTCATCTATAGAAAACGTTAATCAGACTCAAAGGGTTTTATCCCATTCAAATTTGGATAGAGACGTGTTTGCTATGGAAGGGGATAATAACGAAGCATGGATAGAAGTGTTTTTTATCCGACAAGGAAAACTTATTGGGCGAGATAATTTTATTATGAATGGCACTGAAGATGAAGATGTAAAAACCATTCTAACTGCTTTTGTGAAGCAATATTACTCTACTGCTTCGAAAATCCCCAATCAAATAATTGTGCAATACGAATTGGATGAACAGGAAATAATAAAACAATGGCTAATGAAAAAAAGAGGACATAAGGTTTCCATAGTTATTCCCCTTAGAGGGGAAAAAAGAAAATTGATGCAAATGGTAGCTCAAAACGCAAAAGATGGCCTGAGTCAATATAGAAAAGAAAAAAATATCCAGAAAAATAAATTAGAAATTGCCAGCCAGGAACTTCAGGAATACTTGAATCTTCCTAGTTCCCCTAATCGGATTGAATGTTTTGATATTTCCAATATACAAGGAACTAACGCAACTGGAAGCATGGTGGTTTTCGAGAAAGGAAAACCCCTTAAAACTGATTATCGGAAATTTAAAATCAAAACAATTCAAGGAATAGACGACTATTCAATGATCAAAGAGATGTTAGCAAGGAGATATAAATACTTAGCCAATAAAAGTGATACCTATAAAAACCCCAATGTTAAACAAGCTTGGAGTAAAATCCCAGATCTTGTTATTATTGATGGTGGTAAAGGGCATTTAAGTGCAGCTAAACAGGTTTTCTTAGAATTAGGAATAGACTATATATTCCTTTCTAGCCTGGCAAAAGAAAACGAAGAACTTTACATCACCGAATCACTTGAACCAATAGTATTACCAAGAAACTCCCAAGCCCTTTTTTTAATTCAAAGAATAAGAGATGAGGCTCATAGATTCGCTATTACTTATCACAGAAAACTTCGGAGCAAAAATAGTCTAGTGTCAAAGTTAGATAAAATTCCTGGTATCGGGCCTAAGAAAAAAGAGGTTTTGTATAAAACATTTGGCACGATAGACAAAATAGGTAAGGCTTCAATAGACGATTTAATAGCTTTAAATGGGTTTAACCTTAAATTAGCCAAGACCCTTAAAAAATACTTCTAATTATTTTGGTTTAGTTTCTATTTATTCGTGAGTTTAGAAAAAGGCTCCAGTAGCTTTGTAAGTTCCATAGGAATGATAAACTTAGAAGATGGACCTTCAGCCATGCTCTTCAAAGTTTCAAAGTATTGTAAACTTAGAGTATTTGGATCAATGTTTTGAGCTACTTGATAAATTTTTTCTAAAGCTTCACTAAATCCCTGGGCTCGTAAAACTGCTGCCTGTTTATCGCCTTCTGCTTCGAGGATTTCCGATTCACGTTGGCCTTCCGCTTTCAAAATAGCTGAACGTTTCTCTCCTTCTGCCATATTAATTTGAGCTTGGCGTTTCCCTTCAGACTCAGTTATTTCTGCAGTTTTAATAGCAGCTGCGGATTTTTGCCGTTCCATTGCTTCTTTTACTCCTGGAGGAGGATCTATTTCATTTATCTCAACCTGGCTTACTTTAATGCCCCATCGAGCCGTTACATCATCCATCCTGGTTTGCAGTAAATCACGAATCTTTTCTCGTTCTGACAGAGCTGCTGCTAAATCAGTTGCACCAATTACTGCTCGTAATGTGGCAAAAGATAAATTAATTGTTGCCCTGCGGAAATCTTCTACGCTTAATACTGCTTTTTTAACACTTTCTTCATCGTCTAAAACTCGCCAATAAATGACAAAATCCATATCTACTACAACATTATCAGAAGTTATATATTTTTGAGTTGGAACCCGATCCACTTGTTCTCTAAGG
>CAYTFF010000047.1:4801-8942 GCA_964437045.1 uncultured Dehalococcoidia bacterium | reverse complement strand
TTTCAAAAATAAACAATACTATTGCAAAAACAATTAATACAATACCAGCCCAGTTGAATGGAAGATTTCCAATGGCAAAAAATCCTAGTACTAAAAATATTGAGCCCAAAACACCTGGAAAGATCAAACCTGGAATCAGAAATTCAATTAAAATTGCTAAAGTGCCTATAGAAATAAGCATAAAAGCAATATTCGGGTCGGCTATTAAACTCAAAAACAGTTCAAAAATTTTCATATCTATTTGGTTTAAGATGACATTATGGGTTTTCAATGTAATTTTCCCTGATGAAGTTTCTACGGTGATGCCATCGATCTTATTCATTAATTTGTTAATATCATCAGCTATGAAATCAATAAGATTATTTTCCAAAGATTCGTTAGAAGTAAAGGATTTCGCATTGGTTACGGTTGATTCATATAATTGGACGTTCCGATTTCGTTCTTGCGCCAAACTTCTAATGTAAGCGGCCGTGTCTTCCAAAGCTTTTTTCTCAACAGTCGTTGGTAATTCCTCACTTTTAAGTCCTACGGGCGATGCCGCGCCTAAATGAGTTCCTGGAGCCATAGCAGCAATATGACTGGAAGCCAATATGAATGTGCCAGCTGAAGATGCACGAGCACCATTTGGTGATACATAAACAACTATTGGTATGGATGAATTGATTAAATTGCTAGTGATCTTTCGAGTAGAGGATAAAAGCCCCCCGGGTGTATTTAGGTTAATTAAAACTAAATTGGCATTATTTCTTTCAGCTTCGGCCAATGACCTGGACAAATAACGAGTAGATACTGGGTCAATATAACCGTTTATCGATATCACCTGTATATGGGGTTCGTTAGCTGATACCGGTCGTAAAAAGGATCCAAAGAAATATCCCATTAATCCTATAAATATGAGTGTGCTGGCAAATAAATATCTGAATAACATAAAATTAAATAATTCGACTAATGTATTAGGACCTAGAAATATTCAAATAGTAAAAATCCCCAAGAAGTTTAGGTTTTACTAATAGTTGATTAAATTTTAATTATTTTACTAATTCATCTTTTTTCTAAGAACATATTGTAAAACTCCACCATGTTTGTAATATTCTACCTCAATTTTAGTATCAATCCTGGTTATAACATTGAAAATTTTGGAAGTAACATCTGGGTTTTTTGCAATTACAGTCAACTCCTGTCTTGGTTTCAAATTCGAGAGACCTGTGATTTCAAAAATTTCATTTCCATTTAATTCTAGACAGTTTCTATTATCGCCTTCCTTAAATTGAAGAGGCAAAACTCCCATTCCAACTAAATTACTCCTATGAATTCGTTCAAAACTTTCTGCTAATACAGCCTTAATCCCAAGAAGCATGGTTCCTTTGGCCGCCCAATCTCTTGAACTCCCCGACCCATATTCTTTGCCAGCTATGATCAATAGGGGATAATTTTCTTTTGCATAAAGTAAAGATGCATCATAAATTGGCATAGTTTTATTTGTGGGGATATGTTTTGTTATTCCTCCTTCTATTCCTGGGACTATTTCATTACGAAGGCGCAAGTTAGCAAACGTGCCTCTAACCATGACCTCATGATTACCCCGTCTTGAACCATAAGTGTTGAAATCTTTTTTTTGAACACCATGGTCAATTAAATATAAACCGGCGGGTGTGTCTTCTCCGATAGCGCCGGCAGGGGAAATGTGATCTGTAGTAATGGAATCCCCTAACATAGCTAAGACTCGGCCATTAGATATGTCCTCAACTGGCTCTGGCTCGATAGACATATCAGAAAATAGAGGTAATTCCCTTATATATGTTGAATTATTATCCCATTTGTAAAGGTTACCTTCAGGTGTCGGAAGTGTTTTCCAATTTTCATCGCCTTGAAAAACATCTTTATAATGTTTTACGAAACTTTCAGGTTTGACAGCTAAGGCCATTGTTGATTGAATTTCTTTTTGCGTCGGCCAAATATCTTTTAAGTAAATAGGGGAACCTTTGAAATCTTTCCCTAAAGGTTCACTTGTTAAGTCAATATTAACTGAGCCGGTTATTGCATATGCTACTACTAGTAAAGGTGATGCTAGATAATTGGATTTCACTAGAGGGTGTACTCGTCCCTCAAAATTTCGGTTCCCGCTTAAAACCGATGCCGCTACTAAGTCATTGGTGGTTATATCTTTGGAAATTTCCTCTGATAAAGGACCACTGTTGCCTATACACGTAGTACATCCAAATCCAACGACATTAAAGCCTAATTTATCAAGATAAACGTCGAGGCCTGCCTTTTGAAGATAATCGACCACAACTCTTGATCCAGGAGCCAAGCTAGTTTTAACAAAAGGCTTCTTGTTTAACCCTAACAACACTGCTTTTTTTGCCAATAAACCCGCCCCAATCATTACGGAAGGATTAGAAGTATTTGTGCAACTTGTTATCGCTGAAATCACTACCGAGCCATGACCTATTTTTTTGTTTGAATCATTTGGGCCAGTTGGTATACCAGGAGTTAAATCCTTAATATTATAAATATCTTTAAGAGATTGAGTAAAATTGTCTTTCATATCTTTTAATAAAACTCTATCCTGAGGTCGTTTTGGGCCAGCCATACTTGGTTTGATATCTCTCATATCTAATTCAAGTTTGTCCGTGTAATTTGGTGGAAGAGTATTGTCGGTTCGGAAAATACCTTGGGCCTTTGAATACTTTTCGATAATATTAATATCCGCCGGTTTTCTACCAGTGTTATTTAGATATTTAATTGTCTCAGTGTCTAGCGGGAAAAATCCCATAGTGGCACCATACTCTGGAGCCATATTTGCTATCGTGGCCCTATCGGTTAATGGTAAATTTGAAAGTCCTTTTCCAAAGAATTCCACAAATTTCCCGACTACGCCTTTTGCTCTGAGCATTTCGGTGATAGTTAACACCAGATCTGTAGCTGTAGTTCCTTCTTGTAATTGACCTTTGAGCTCAAATCCGATAACTTCCGGAAGGAGCATGTAGTACGGTTGACCTAAAAGAACTGCTTCAGCTTCTATACCCCCAACACCCCAACCAATTATACTTAACCCATTAATCATGGTTGTATGAGAATCTGTACCCACAAGAGTATCAGGATAGGCTATTGTATCGCCAAATTGGCCAATTTGCTTATGCAGGACATTAGCCAGATATTCCAAATTCACCTGGTGAACAATCCCAGTTCCGGGAGGAACTACTCTAAAATTAGTAAACGCCCGTTGTGCCCATCTTAAAAAAGCATACCTCTCTTGATTTCTTTCATATTCTTTGGTTACGTTAAAGGAATAAGCTTTAGCAGATCCCGATAAATCAACTTGAACTGAATGATCTATAACTAAGTCAACTGGAACTTGAGGGTTGATTATTTTTGAATCTAAACCCTGCCTATCCAGTGCACCTCTCATTGACGACAAATCTACAACCCCTGGAACACCTGTAAAATCTTGTAACAAAACTCTAGAAGGCATAAATGGAAATTCGGTATCACTTAATTTAGAAGGATTCCAGGAGGCTACATTTATTAAGTCATCGTAACTAGCGATACCCTGTTCGTAATGTCTCAACACATTTTCAAGTAAAATTCTAATCGTAAA
This sequence comes from uncultured Dehalococcoidia bacterium, assembly GCA_964437045.1. Lineage (GTDB taxonomy): Bacteria > Chloroflexota > Dehalococcoidia > Lucifugimonadales > CAYTFF01 > CAYTFF01. The sequence continues at coordinate 5,341 of CAYTFF010000047.1, read as the reverse complement.
AGGTAGGGCTTCAACATTCGACAAACCAATTTCATCCAAAATATTAATATCATAGTAATAGACAGTATCTTCCATATCTGGAAGCGGCCTTTTTGCGTTCACAGTTGGTTTTGACGTCATCGATAACTCCTAATTAATCATTTCAATTTGATCTCAATCTAGTTTAGCATAAGCTATTTGATTTACCAGAATCAAATGTTAGAGTATTACTTGTAATATTAAGTTTAATTATATTTGGTTTTTAAGGTGAACATTGCTGAATTTAGCAATAATATTCGCTTTGGGTTCAATGACTGCAGGAACCCTAGTTGATTTTATTTATAGGTATGCCCAAAGTAAAGGAATCGTTCCAACAATATTTTTGTTTTGGCAGTCCCTAATGTTTATAGCATCCCTTTGGGCGATCGGGCTTTCTAATGGTGAACTAGCCAAAATAGAAGTTTCTGGTTGGATATTTGGCCCACCTTCCGGCTTTTTAACTTATTTGTCATTAATTTTATTTGTCAAAAGTTTGAAATCTGGGCACTCAAGCGTTAATAC
>CAYTFF010000047.1:3966-4791 GCA_964437045.1 uncultured Dehalococcoidia bacterium | reverse complement strand
CCAATTTTTCGATTGAGTTTCGTAGTAACAGCCATTGGAGCTATATTATTTTTAGGTGAATCAATAAATGTCACAAAAATTTTAGGTATAGTATTTGCTATTTTCAGTATTGTAATCCTTGGCAATTTGGTAAATATTGATAAATTTTTAAAAAATAAAGTCTCTATGAATCAGGTATTAATGGGAATGTTTGCTGCTGGAATTTCTGGAATAATCGTTAAAGGTTTGGTTGATCAAGGAATGGATAGCTTTCCTATAATAATGGCTCAAACGCCAGGTTTTCTTTTTGGTTCTGCTGGATACACCCTTTTAACCCGACAATGGAAACCAAATAAGATAACTTTTCAATTTGCTCCTATTACAGCATTTTTGCAACTTGCCTGGACAATACTTATTGTTGAGTCCCTTCAATATGGAGACGCTAGTGTAACTTTTCCAATAGTACATTTGAGTTTTGTATTAACTGCAATTCTTGCTATTGGAATTCTTCGAGAACCACCAACTATACCTAAATTCGTCGGTTTAGGGTTAGCCAGGTTATCCGTTTTGGCTTTCACCTTTCTTTGAAATATTAATGATAGAAGGCAACGATTTGGTTTTAAAAAAAGAAACGCCAATTAAATTTGGCCCAGTATGGGCCCCCATGACAGGACCACATTCTGAAATCCAAAGATCTGAACAATTGATTTGACTTTGAATGCGATTATACAAATTCTTAGCTTTTACTTGGGAATTGGAGTGAGTGACAATACATTTTATTTCACCATCTAGAATCCTAGTTTTAAGTATATCAAATAACCGATTCTGGGCTGTTTGAAAATGCCG
>CAYTFF010000047.1:3670-3917 GCA_964437045.1 uncultured Dehalococcoidia bacterium | reverse complement strand
TATGCAAATAAAACAAACTGTCTAAGATCGCCATAAATGTGACCTCATTAATTAGTAATTGTACACAACTGACGATTCTATCTATTTCAAGTCCTTCCGATGCCAAACGAGATGCTTCTAAAGCGACGAGAGCTTGTCCAGCTGCTGCTGTTTGAGTGTCGAGCAATTTTATACAAATATTTGGCATTTCTTTTTTTGCTAATACAATGGCCTTTTGAGCAGCTTGATAACTTGAACTGAAATTTGA
>CAYTFF010000047.1:2700-3660 GCA_964437045.1 uncultured Dehalococcoidia bacterium | reverse complement strand
ATTATATGTATGATAGGGGGCTTATGAAAAATTACAATCGAAAAGTTTGGGCATTTCTAGGAGATGGAGAAATGGATGAGCCTGAATCTATGGGGGCCTTAACCTTAGCTGCACGTGAGCAGCTTGATAACTTGATCTGAAATTTGAAGCAACAGTCAAGCATAAAATTTGGTTATGATTTCGGCTTGCTAAACGAAACTTTTCTAAAAAATTGTAGGGATTAGGAGCAGCAGTTGTGGGTAATGATCCAGCATTTTGTTGAATCTTATAAAAATCTGAATTAGTTAAATCCAACCCATCTCTATAAGGTTTATTATCAACAATAATTATCATTGGAACAACAAACAAATTGAATTTCTTTATTACTGTTGGAGAGAGAGATATCGCGCTGTCAACAACGATTGATACCTGTCCATTTTGGATTTTCCCGTTACTCATAGTGTAATCTAAAATCGAATTCCCTTTTTTCAACACTTATTTTGAATAATTTTCTGTATGTCATTATATCAATATTAAAAAATTGAATCCTATTTCCTATTTTGGGTTCACTTGAAAGCTGAATTTAGATTGAATCAGAGTTACGCGTTATTGTAGAATAACCAAAGTTAGATAGGAGCATTATTTTGAAGACTAATCCGATTCGACCTCTTGAAGGAATGAAAGATAGTTTTGAAGTTGAATATTCAAAGCTTGACTATATTACTCAAACTCTGGGCGATTATCTCTCCGAGCTTGGTTATAAGTTTGTGAATCCACCTTTGCTAGAAAAAACCGAGTTATTTCTTCGAAAATCTGGGGGTGAATTTGGAACAAGGCTATATAGTTTCACTGATCCAGGTGGGAACAAAGTTAGCTTACGCCCAGAATTTACATCCTCAATCATAAGAATGTTTGTCCAAACCAAGAATATCTCTTCATTTCCTATAATGAAATTGACTTTCACCTCAAAGCCACCTATAA
>CAYTFF010000047.1:0-2690 GCA_964437045.1 uncultured Dehalococcoidia bacterium | reverse complement strand
ATAAAATGGCAATATGCCGGACCAGTGTTTAGATATAGTACTGTAAAAAATACCGAATACCGGCAATTTTCTCAACTTGGAGCAGAATTAATCGGTTTAAATAATATTGAAGTAGATGCTGAGCTAATATCGATAGCTTTAAACGGTCTGAGAGCTTTAAATATTAATCGGTATTTCCTTAATATAGGGTATATGGGAATCATTAACACCGTTTTGGATAAATTGAAATTATCAGATCGAGCAAGAGGATTTTTGATTCGAAGTATTCCCAGTCTCAACGAAAAGGGACAATCTCTTGAAAACTTAAAAACTGCTAAAAATCAACTGTTCCTTTCCCCTAAATATAATCTAAAAGACATACTAGATATAGATAATATAGATCCAAAGTCATTAAAAAGGCTAATAAAACCTTTATTCACACAAGGCACTTTCACTGCAGTAGGGCAGAGAACCTCCGACGAAATTATAAATCGATTTGTAAGCCGCGTACAAGAAAATGATGAAATTATCAATGTTGAAAAAGGTATCAAACTTCTTACCAAATTAGCTAAAGTTCAAGGGAAACCAACTGAAGCTTTGGTAAGGGCCCGTACGATATCTGATGAGTTTGATATAGAACCTAATACCTTTGACAAAATAGAGAAACTCGTTAGTTTGCTCTATGATCTTGGCATTGAAAAAAATTGTCTGAATATTGATTTTGGATTGGTTAGGGGTATTTCATATTATTCAGGCGTTATTTTTGATATTGGACATCCGAATTTGATTACAGGAAGTTCCCTAGGAGGAGGAGGTCGGTATGATAGCTTAGTTGAGACATTAGGTGGAGCTAAAGGGACCCCAGCTATGGGTTTCGCTTATAACTTAGACTCAATCAATACGTTACTCCCAACAAACCCAGAATTTATTGAAATGACAACAGAGGAATAATATTTAAATGGCTGAAAATGACTTTCTTAGATTCGCAATCCCAAGTGATGGCCAATTATACGTAGAATCACTCGAGTTTCTTAATGAATGTGGACTGGAGGTTAAAAGGACAAGTTCTCGTAAATATATTGGAACGATTTCATCTTTTCCTGATATTCAAATACTGTTTCAAAGGACCGCCGATATAACATCTAAGGTTGATGAAGGAAGCTGTGATTTGGGGATTGTTGGATTAGATAGATTCGAAGAACTCAAATTAGAAGATGAAGAATCATTTCTATTAATTGACGATTTGGGATATGGTAACTGCGATTTAGTTTTGGGCATACCAGATTCCTGGATAGATGTCATTTCAACGGCTGATTTGGCCGACTTATCGTCTGAATTTAGAACTATGGGAAAGCAATTTAGAATTGCTACTAAATATGACCGACTGGTTGAACAATTTATGTTGAACAAAGGAATAAGTTATTTTACTCTAATATCTGCCAGTGGGGCGCTTGAAGCTGCCCCAGCGATTGGTTTCGCTGATATTATAGCGGACATTTCATCATCAGGAGTTACCCTTAAAGAAAATCGATTGAAAACCATTCTGGACGGTACAATATTTTCATCTCAAGCTTGTGTTATAGGCAATTTAAATTTATTGTCTTGTAATGTAAATAAATTAAAGCAAACAAAGACTATTCTTAAAAAGATGGACGCCTATATGAATAGAATTAAACCTTCTAAACAGCATAATTCTTTGTCTATTCTAATGAACAATCTAAAGGAAAAGAATCGTGCCTAATTACTCTACCCATATAGATCTCGCTGACCAAATATTAAAAGTATTGGATATGCCAACTTTGTTCCTCAATAAAGGAAGTTTTCTGATGGGGTCAACTGCTCCTGACATCCGAATTATTACAAAAGCCTCTCGTGAAAAATATCATTTTGCATCCATTCAATTTGACCAATTAGGTGAAGGAATAACAGGTTTCTTCAATAAAGAACCTCATTTGGCAAATCCCAAAAATATATCTGATGTAACTGCATCATTTATCGCTGGGTTTCTTACACATATAATTGCAGATGAAATGTGGATAATGTCTATGTATCGTCCCCTTTTTGGCAATAATAATATTTTTGAAGATCCTGTTATCGGTAATTTTATGGACCGTGTTATTCAATTAGACATGGACAGGATGGCTAGAAATAGGATGAACAATATGGAAAATGTTAAGCTTCTAATTCAAAATTCAAGACATGAATTCAATCTTGGGTTTATTTCCAATCAAGAAATCGCTCTATGGAGAAATTGGTTATTGATGGCTATGAGTAAACAATTCAGTTGGGAACGAGTCCGATTTATGGCAAAACGGGGTACCTCCACGGATAAATTAGAATTGGTGGATTCATTGGCTGATAAATTTTTAGTTTCTATAGAACAATCAATTGAAAGTTTATATGAACAATTACCAAAAGACTCTATAATAAAATACCAAAATAGGGTTATAGAAGAATCACAAAGAACTATCAGGAAGTATTTAGAATGAAAACTATCGAAGGATTTGAGAAAGCAAAAGGGATTTTAAACCAGATTAGAGATTTAAATTTTGAAGATTTACCATCGAATGTTCGACTTAAAATTGACCAAACATTCGGTAAAAATTTAACACCATCCGATGTAGTCAGTTTAATATTGAAAAAAGTATATTCAAATGGTGATAAAGCTTTAAATGAATTAAGTTATTTAATTGATAATATTCGAGTAGATA
>CAYTFF010000046.1:6670-8946 GCA_964437045.1 uncultured Dehalococcoidia bacterium | reverse complement strand
GCTACTTCTAGGCTCTCTGATGCTATAACTGAAGATGAAGGCTTATTAGCAGCTATTTCGATCGCTAAATTTGGGCCCGAAAGGGCACAGATATTGCCTTTAAGATTTACGGGCAACTCTTCCTCTAAAATTTCAGTCATTCGTTTACCACTATCAACCTCAAGTCCTTTAGAGGCAGTAATTACGATGGTTTCATCTTTTAGGAAATCTTTAATACTATTAATGTTAGAGCGTAAACTTCGAGAAGGTATAGCTAATAAGACTAAATCTGATTTAGAGAGGCTCTTTTTAGAAGATGTGGCTAGTAATTTATCTGGGAAAAGTACCTTAGGTAAAAATCTCTTATTCTCCCGATATTTGTTTAATATTACTGCCTCTTGTTCTGAGCGGCACCAGATTAGAACATCTAAATTATGGTTAGATAAAATGACTCCTAAAGTTGTTCCCCACGTGGTGTTACCTATAATCCCCACTCTAGTCATTATTAACTCCCTTAGTCTATGGTCGATGACTTACGTTTATAAGGGTTCTTATTTTGTAGGTCCTTAAGAGCTTTAATAATTCATTTTATTCTAAGGTTGAATTATAATTTCAGATGGAGGACCCAAACCTTCTTTCTGTCCCAGAATAAATTCTTATAATATTATCTTTATGGCTAGTAATAATTGTTACTCCGCCAGCAATACCATATATGCCATACTGAATTGGTATTACTCCTACAAGACCAAGGATAAATAGTGTGAGACCCCCTGCTAGTGTTCCAAGTATAGATCCTAAAGAAACGTACTTGGATATTAATATTGTTGGAAGGCCACCTATACAAGCTGCGATAGCTGACCAAGGAGAAAATATGATAAGTCCTCCCAATCCAGGTGCGGTCCCTCTTCCACCCTTAAATCCAGTGAAAATGGGCCAGTTATGACCAGCCATAACAGATAGGGCTGCCAATAATTCTGCCTCTAAGGGGCCTGATATCATCCTAATTATAATCACAGCAGTAATGGTTTTGCAGATATCTAACGAAAGTACTAGTACAGCGGCAGGTCTCCCTACGGTTCTCAAAACATTAGTTGTACCTATTTTACCGCTTCCATGTTGTCTAATATCAACTTTTTTTATTATCCTAGCAATCACTAGACCTATAGGTATTGCACCTATTAGGTATCCTAAGATAATTGCGATAATGTAAAATATCATTCTCTTCGCCTTCCTTTAAATATTAGTTTTAATGGAACTCCATTAAAACCAAAGGCTGTATGAAGAACATTCTCCAAATATCGTTTGTATGAGAAATGTACCATTTCAGATCGATTTGAGTAAAAGACAAATGTAGGTGGGCAAGTACCCTCTTGGGCCACTCTCTGAATTTTAACACCTCTTTTACCGTAACTTGGAGGAGGATGATTAGCTATTGCTGAAGTCATTACTTCAGTTAACTTGCCCCTAGAAATTTTCTTCCGCCATTCCTCATAAACTCCCAGACTAGTGTTAAGTGCATCTTTAATGCCGGTACCTTTAAGGGCTGAAATAAAAACTATAGGAACAAACTGGGCAAACCTAAATCTTTTCCTGACCTCCTTGATGATATCGGCTTCAGTAAATCCTAATTCATTTGCTAAATCCCATTTGTTTATAACTATCACCATTCCTTTGTAAGCATTAAGAATGTAGCTAGCTACATGTGTATCTTGCGCTGTAACTAATTCACTACTATCCAGTATAAGAAGAACTACATCAGCTCGTTCTATGGCTAAAACGGCTCTAAGCACACTGTATTTTTCTATACCACGCTGTACTATTCCACGTCTGCGAATTCCTGCCGTATCTGTAATAAGTAAGACTTTATCATCCATAGCTAGTTGACTGTCTATTGAATCTCTGGTTGTGCCAGGTATTTCGCTCACTATTACTCTTTCATAACCCAGCATAATGTTAACAAGGGTGGATTTTCCAACATTTGGGCGTCCTACGATCGCAATTTTAGCTGATGTGTCTATATCTGGTTCTGAAGTTCGTTTATCTAAGGGATCAACAACACGATCTAAGAGTTCGTCTATTCCCTTATTATGGTAGGCGCTGATGGGAACCGGATCCCCAATTGATAATTCGTAGAATTCAGATAGATGATCTTGACTCTTTTTTTTCTCTGTCTTATTGGCACATAATATTATCGGTTTTCCGGTTCTGCGCAAAAATTCGGCAATTTCTATATCTGTTGAGGTAATCCCCTCACTTGAGGCTACTACCATAATTACAGAAACTGCTTGCTCAATTTG
>CAYTFF010000046.1:0-6660 GCA_964437045.1 uncultured Dehalococcoidia bacterium | reverse complement strand
CTGTCACTATCTCTCTCTGATAACCCTTAATACTGTTAACAAGGGTGGATTTTCCAACATTTGGGCGTCCTACAATAGCAATAAGTGGAATATTCTTCATTTAGGAGACTTTTCAATTAGGTATGCAAGGATGCTTTTTTGCGCGTGAAGACGATTATTAGCTTGATCAAATACCACAGACCTAGGATCCTCTAACATATTCTCCGATATTTCTTCTCCACGATGAGCTGGCATATCATGCATAAAAATTGCATTTGAATTTGCAAAGTTCATCAGTCTTTCATTTACTTGATAACCTTTAAAATCCTTTAGGCGATTAATCGCTTCATTAGCCTGTCCCATGCTAACCCAAACGTCTGTGTAAACAATGTCTGCACCATTGACAGCCTTTTCGGGTGACTTAGTTTTCCACAATTGTGATCCAGTTTTAGAGGCCCTTCGTAACCCCTCATCCCAAATTGATTTTGGAATCATATATCCATCTGGGCACGCTATAACAAAGTTTACTCCTAATGATGCTGACGCTAATAATAAGCTTGATGCTACATTGTTTCCATCACCTATAAAAGCTAAAGTTAATCCTTTAAACTGTTTTTTCTTCTCAAATATAGTCATCATGTCTGCAATAGCTTGACATGGGTGCTCTATGTCAGAGAGAGCGTTTATTATGGGTACTGAAGCATACTTTGCTAGCGATAATAAGTTACTGTGAGAAAATACTCTTGCAACGATTAAATCTACCCAATTACTTAAGACGTTTGCTATATCTCCAGCTGGTTCTCTAGTTCCAAGACCAACTTCTTCACCACTCAAATAGACGTAATGCCCTCCTAATTCCTTTATAGCAAAAGCGAAACTTACCTTGGTACGTAAAGATGGTTTCTCAAAGATAAGTGCTACTTTTTTCCCCTTTAATGCCGAGCTAGTGTTATTAACTTTCAAATGAGAAGCAATATCTAAAATATTTTGCACTTCCTCAATTGTAAGATCTGCCACGGAAATTAAACTTTTTGGTATCACCAGTTGCCTCCAATTGATTGGCGTTAGTATAACAGAAGGAAGATACTGGTCAATTTTATCAAGGGCTATTTTTTTGCATATAGTGAAAATCAGGTTTATGCAAATAAGTAAAATTTAGTTGATATCTAGATTACTTCAATTCTTACAGGTATAAAATAATATAATTAGACAAACATTATTTTTATTGCAAGTTGCTTAATGTAAAAGGTATTATAGTTTTCAAGTTACTAAATTTATTTATTTTAAAAGGGGTTACAATGATTATAGAGCCGCAAAAAGTAGAAGTTTTTGCGGAAGGCATAAGCATTATTTGGAAGGATTCCCACAAGAGTTTCTTTGAATCTAAATATCTGAGAATAAATTGTAGTTGCGCTCAATGTGTAGAAGAATGGACCAATAGACAGCTTCTAGATCCAGCGACTGTACCTCAAGATATTCAAGCATTGGACTATCTTTGGGTAGGTAGATATGCTCTTCAATTCCTTTGGAGCGATACACATTCAACGGGAATATATCCATTTACAATGCTTAGAAACCTTTGCATCTGTGATGACTGTCAAAGCTTGAGGAAAACATCCAAATAGTTAGGGGCAAATATGTTGTCATTAATTAGTAAAGCTTTAGTTACACGGGTTGGATTTCTTTATGCAATATCGATCTTTGTTACGTTGAGAGTTCTCGGCAATATTTTTGAGATTTGGGAACTTTTACGTTTATCTGACGTTGTATTCACGCTACTAATAATTAATTTCATTGTAAGAAAACTTTTCTTTAGGTTGGTCTTAAAAGACTAAATGGGATTAAAAAATTAACATTAGTTATTTTACAAGCTTAAACTTGGGCAAAGTGAATTTATCGGTAACATCTTCGAATATGACTTCAACAGCCATTCCAATCTTTATTTTGGAGGGATCAGGTTCAACACCTGTCAAATTTGTGGGCATTCTAGGCCCTTCTTCAAGTTCTACTATAGCAACTATATAAGGAGCAGATTCCTTGAAGGCAGAGGCTGGAGCGCGATGTACTATAGCAAAGGTATGCAAAATCCCCTTTCCACTAGCTTGTATCCATTTGGTATTGCGAGAAAAACAGTTAGGGCATATATCGCGGGGATAAAAATATGCTTTTTTACAATCGTTACAGCTACGTAGCCATAATTCATGTTGTTTTGCTTTCTCCCAGTAAAAATCTGATTCAGGTTGGGGTATCGGGAGAGGTTTTTTGTATTGATCTTGGCTCATTTTTTTATCCTGTTATTTAATATCATAGTTACTTTAATCTAGGTGGTATATATTAGCTTATTCCTAATATAGCTGTACCAGTTGAAGATAGTGATCCCCCAGTGCCATTTACAAGAGCAATATTGTGAGATTGAATTTGACGGGCACCGGCCTCACCTCTAAGTTGACGAACTGCTTCCACTAGCAAAAATATTCCGTACATTCCAGGGTGGGTATAAGATAACCCTCCTCCATTTGTATTTAATGGAAAATCTCCGCCCGGCGCAGTCCTTTGTCCCTTAACGAAGTCAGGTCCTTCCCCTTTTGAACAAAATCCTAGGTCTTCAAGACTTAGCAGTACAGTGTATGTGAACGAGTCATAAATCATGGTTAAATCTATGTCGTTATGAGTCACACCAGCCATTTCTAATGCTCTTTTACCAGTTTGTTTTCCAATAAATGAGGTCAAATTAGGCATTTGGCTAATCATCCGATGATCATGACCTTCGGCAGCACCAAGTACAGAAACAGGGGGTTTACGTAAATTTAAGGCCCGCTTCTCAGAGGTAATAACCACAGCAGCTCCCGCATCTGTTACTAGACAACAATCTGCTCGATGAAATGGCCAGGTTATCCAACGGTCATTATGGTAATCTTCGAAATTCATAGGTTCACGCTTTAACGCTTTTGGGTTTAATCCAGCCCATTTTCGAGTTGACACCGCTATTTCAGCCATAGCCTCTCTAGTTCTATCTTCACCATATTGATGTATATATCTGGAACATGATAAAGAATAAGTTATCGGTGGACCTATTATGCCATATGGCATTTCATATTGAGAACCAGGCCGGTTATAGTCAGGAGAGCTAGATCTCCATCGTGAACTTCTGCCAGTCTCTCCATGAGTTATTAGTGCAACTTCGCAATAACCAGCATTTATTGCAGCTAAGGCATGTGCTAACTGAATTACGAATGAGGATCCTCCAACATTGGTATTATCAGTAAATTTGGGATATATGCCCATATATTCAGCTGTGGTTAGAGTTGAAACTCCAGCTGTAAAAATACCATCAACTTCATTCTTAGTTAATCCAGCATCTTCTAATGCATTAAAGGCTGCTTCGGCATGATGCTGCAATGCAGATTTTCCAGGAACAATACCTATCTCATCTGATTCAGCAACCCCAACAATAGCAACCTTTTTCAAATTACTGCTCATGGTAGCCTACAATTTTGATATAAGTTTGAATTTATTAAGTAGTTTAGGTTGACAGTATTGAATAAGTAATACTATAAAATCTAGCGAAAATAATTAGAATAAAACCCATGAAACTATATTATATATTTTAATGTTAATCAAGAATGGGTATTAATAATAATCTTAAGAAAAATATCAGGGATTCATTTAGAGTCTAATTATGGGTTCCGATAGCAATAGTCCCAATTAAAACTGTCTTAATAAGTACTTAAAGCAAAACTAGAAAATGTGTAAACTTTATTTTTAAGTGTATGTAGATTAGGCTTCTGCTTCTTCAGTCTGCTTAGTATCTTCTTCAGAATCATCACTTTCTCCAATGACTTCTGGTTCAACTCCCTCTTCGGTATCTCCTGGGACTTCCTCAGCCTCCACTCTAGGTTGATTTACTCTAACTATGATATCGTCAGTATCAGCCAATATTTCAACGTTTTCTGGGATCGAAATATCAGAAACTCGAATAGCTTTCTCAAAATCGTCTAATATAGAAATATCTAATTCAAAGCTTTCTGGAACATCCATTGGTAATGATTCTACTTCAAGGCGATGCCTTGGTTGGAATAGAACACCCCTATACATTTTTACAGCGGGAGCTTCGCCTACAAGAATGACTGGAACTTCTGCTTTAATACGCTCGGAAATATCAACTTGATAAAAATCAACATGGAGCAGTTGTCCATTTACAGGGTGAATCTGTATCTCTCGTACAAACGAAAGATTCGTGTTTTCACTACTATTCTCAGAATCAATTATAGAAACGGGAATGTTTTTACCTACTCTCCGTATAATTTTTTGAAGAGATTTAGTATCAGTTTGCAAGAATTGTGATTCCGTTTTTCTTCCATAAATATGTATAGGAGTAAGGCCTTGTCTTCGTAATTCCTTAACCTTCTTGCCAATAATTAACCTGGGCGATGCTTCTAATTTGATAGTTTCCATACCAATTACTACCTTTGGGTGATAAAATTAGTGATATTGTGACCAACCGACCTATTTTACCATAGTATAGCTTTTCTTGAAAGCATCATATTTAGCAAAACTTTAATTAATAGCTTCTTATTTAGTTTACAAAAGTGATCCAAAATAGTACTTAAACTTGTAACTGATTAGATCAAATGTTAAAATCTTGGACAGATATCCATAGAGGTATGAGATGCGCGTACCGATGAAGGTTGACTATGGCGTTCGCGCCCTTATAGAACTGGCTCAACACGAGAGGCTAGAAGGCCCAGTGACTTCTGCCGCAATTGCAAGTCGTCAAGGCATACCAGAGCCATTTTTAGATCATGTTCTTGCTACTTTTAATAGAAATGGGCTTATTAAGAGTAGAAGTGGTCCAGGTGGAGGCCATATGTTAGCGAGGCCGTCACATGAAATAAGTTTAGCAATGGTTATGGAGACTTTAGACAGTAATCAAAGTTCTTTGAATTGTCTCGATGAACCAACTGATTGTATCCAATATACTGTTTGTACCCAAAGAGATGTTTGGCAATCTGTAGACCAGGCTATTCAAGTTGTTTTAAGTAGTACTTCTATTGGTGATTTGGCAAACAAAGAATAGCGTTAATAATTTAGAGATATAAAAAAGACGGCTCATTCATAACCCTATTCAAAATTTATTGGATACAGTATGGGATTTATCACATTTGCTAAAATTTGGTATAATTAACTAAAGATTAAGAAAGGTGAAATTAAAATGGCGCAAGCCTTATCTTTAACAGCGGATCAGGTAAAAAGATATAGTAGGCACATAATAATGCCTCAGGTCAGTAGTGTCGGACAGCGTAAGCTTCTGGGTTCAAAGGTTCTAATAGTTGGAGCAGGGGGATTAGGGTCTCCAGCTGCATTGTATCTAACCCTTGCAGGAGTAGGTACGATTGGTTTAGTTGACTTTGATACGGTAGACATAACGAATTTACAAAGACAAATTTTGCATCAGAACAGTGATATTGGCAAACCAAAAATACAGTCTGCTATTGAAACTATAAAGGCGTATAATCCAGAAACTGTTGCAATAGGACATGAAGAGCCACTAACTTCAGAGAATGCCATGGAGATTATCAGTGGATATGATGTGGTTGTTAACGGTGCGGATAATTTTGCTACTAGGTATTTAGTGAATGATGCTTGCTATTTACTTCAGAAACCTTTGGCGGATGGGAGTATTCTTCTTTTTGATGGGATGGCCAGTGTATTCTTACCTGGTCAAGGATGTTATCGCTGTCTCTTTCCAACTCCCCCTCCTCCAGGGGCAGTACCAACTTGTGCAGAGGCTGGCGTATTAGGCGCTTTGCCTGGTTTAGTAGGATCAATTCAAGCTATAGAGACAATAAAGTTGATTTTGGGTATAGGTGAATCACTTAGCGGGCGTCTTTTGTTGATAGATGCTTTGACGATGGAGGTACGGTCTGTTAAGCTCAGGCGCAATAAGGATTGCCCACTTTGTGGGGATAATCCGACAGTTACTGAATTAATTGACTATGAGGTGTTTTGTGGGGCTCCGGTAACAGCTGCTGGATAAATTAAAGGTAAAAGAATATGAAAACAGTATGGTATTTTCCGGATATAACAAATTGCACATGTATTTTTTACATATGGGAGGGCTTCCTAAATTAATTATTTAGGGAGAACATTACTGGCGTCATTTACCCTCGTTAGTTTGAGCGAGGGTTTTTTAAATTATGGGTTGGTTTATAGATATAGGATGATTTAGGAAGGTTGAACATGAGCAGTCAGGCTACTCCAGGGCCAAAAAGTAAATATACAGGCAGATTTGAAAGTGTTTTAGATACAGTGGGAAATACTCCCTTAGTTCGCTTAGGTAAAGTTAGCTCTAACCAAAAAGTTAAAATTTATGCCAAATTAGAGAAAAATATTTAAAAATTATGCCAAAATAGTCGTATAGCGAAATATATGATTGATAAAGCTGAGAAAGATGGTCTTATTGACTCAAATACTACTATTCTAGAGCCTACTAGTGGTAATACCGGAATTTCACTAGCAATGATTGGCTGCCTAAAAGGTTATAAGGTAAAAGTTATTATGCCTGAAAATGTAAGTGAAGAAAGAGTTCAGCTTCTCAAGGCATATGGTGCGGAGATTAACTTTTCAGATGCATCTAAAGGTACTAATGGTTCAGTATTAGTAGCACAAGATATGGCTTCT
>CAYTFF010000045.1:6698-8987 GCA_964437045.1 uncultured Dehalococcoidia bacterium | reverse complement strand
ATGGCTGAAGAGAGTAAACGTTTCGGGGAAAATGTAATTCCTTTAGTTGAATCACGGCTACAATCAAGAGTTCATAAAGGCACTACGACATGACAAAAGCCACTTGCATTATTGGTAATCCATATATTCCGTCACGGGTTCATGTGGTTGGACAGTACATATTTAAATCGCTTATTAATGTTGGAGTTGATACATCTATTATTGATATTGTTGATCTCCTAAATAGAATGGATATGTCAAATTCAGAGAAAAGGAAGAATGCTTTATCTTTAGAAACTAATTTACTATTAGGGGCTGATCTTATTCTTGTAATAAGCCCTATATACAGAGCTTCCTATCCTGGAGTAGTGAAGGCACTTTTTGATGAACTCCCTCATGAGGCACTAATGGACAAAATAGCTTTACCCATAATGGTTGGTGGCACTAATAGACACTATTTGGCGGCTAGGTATACTTGGTCTGTAATGTTACAAGAATTAGGAGCTATTGTTCCTAAGACCGTGTTTATTTTGGATTCTTCAATTGATAAGGAGAGAGATACAATTACAGATGAAGCATTAGAGTCTTTGGCGGAATCTGTAAAGATTTCGCTAGCTATTGCAAAGGCCTTGGCTGAAATCTAGGTTTATAGAGACTAAGAGGGTATTAAACTTCTGTTATCCGTTCTTCACTTATTTTGTCAGGAGAAGAGTCCTCATATACACCTTCACCATCTATATTTTCTAGGTCCATATAACGGGTACCATCTGCTGTACTAATCCAGCGGCGAGTTATCGGAGTTTGCACATAATATGCTCTAAATGCACCACCTAGTCGAATGTTTTGTCCAGGTGGCCAATAAATTACGTCACCTTTATGCGCTTTGTATGTTGCTCCAGTGTCTGCATCTTCGCTGACAAGCTCACCGTCTAATACCAGTACTACCTGGTGCCTTCGTTGCTTCCATTCTATCTCAGTATTTGTAGGGTGTTCAGCTATTCCGGCAACTGCCGTAAAGTCCGTATCTGTGGGGTTAACTAACTCCACTTGCTTCCAAGCATCCAACCTACCTGCAGTATCAGCCACTGAGGTGGTTTGAGCATCTGTCGCACCGCGAAGAAACTTCATTCTTGGACCACGATTCACCCCGGATTGCCATGGCCTTACAGGCCTAACCTCAGTTGGAGGTGACCCCTCAAGTCGAGTTTCGTTCACTAACTCGAACATCGGTACCCCTTGCTTGCCCTCTGGTGTTAGGACCCATCTGCTAGGAATGGGGGTCTTTACAAAGTAGGCTTTAAATGGTCCCCCTAGCATTATATGTAGCCCGGGAGCCCAGTAATAAAGGTCTCCCGGTTTCCCGTAATATATATTTCCATTAGCTAAGTTTTGCACCACCATTTCGCCTTCAATACACAAAGCAAATTGGTGGTAGTAAAAAGCATTTTCATGCATCAGTCGCGTTGGATGTTGAGCAATGCCTGCTACCACAGTTATATTGGTATCAATCGGATCAACCAGGTTAACTTGGTTCCATGCATCTTGAAAAGACTGACCAATCTTATCAACGGTCACAGGCTGTATGCTGAGGGCATCCTTTACGAACTTAGTTCTTGTTGGACTAACGTCCTCAGCGCTACGCGGATTTGGTTTATAGCTTACATCAACCATTTATAATTCCTCTTAATTGTTTCGATCCAACCAAACGTCTCTAAAGGTTTGATTCACAGGTGGCATAGGAGGCTTAAAGCCTTCTAGGTCTGCACTCATAGCAAATATGTTAATTCGCCTTAAGTACCATACCATAGCTGCTTCTTCAGCTAGGATAGTGTGAATTTTATCGTAGAGTAGTCTAGCTTTAGCTGTATCGTATTCAACAGAAGCTTTGTCAATCAAAGCATCTGATTCTGGATTAACATATGCTCCAAGGTTATGGAATCCTTTACTATGGCCCATGAATTGAAGGAGGGTATGCGGGTCAACTCTAACTGACCAACCTCGATTCATCATACCAGGGTCTGACATAGCACCCTTTTGCCTGTTGAAATAGATGTTATTAAGAATGATGTGAGGCTCAAGTTTGATACCAATTTCGGCTGCCAGGGCCTGTGCTACTTCACATACCAATCCATAGGTGCCAGACGCTGCACAACCTATTGGCATTGTAGTACCGTCAGGGAATCCAGCCTCTATCATCTTTTCCTTCGCCTTTACGAGGTCAGTTTGCATTGGTTTTAAGTCTGGATTAAAACCCCACCCAAGTGGAGTCATAAGATAACCAGGTATCCCAACGCCTCCCCATGCTCCAGT
>CAYTFF010000045.1:4049-6688 GCA_964437045.1 uncultured Dehalococcoidia bacterium | reverse complement strand
ATTACCAGCGCCAACTTGTTGAATAACCTTTACTTTCGGACTAGCTTCTAACAGAGGTAAGTGGACTCCACTAACCCCAGTATAGGTACCATAATCTGCCTCGCCAGTTCGGAGCATTGCTACTCGGACACCAGGGTCAGGCAGTGACAAGTTTACGATTCCATCTAAGTATGGCTTTGGGCTATCCCAAAAGTCTGCATTTCTCTCAAAGACTACTCTTTGATCTGGAATCCATTCCACAAACTTGTACGGCCCTGTTCCCACAGGGTTCTTTCCGTAGTCACCATTTCTCCCACCACCATGTTTTGCTACTGCTGCTGGTGAAACTGTCCAACCAACTCTCTCACTAGCTATTTGTGGAATAAATGGCCTAAAGGCCTTGGTTAGAGTTAATACTATTGTAGAACTATCTGGGGCCTCTATACTCCCTAATTTAGATTGGAGATCTGCCCTTTGTGGAGACCCTTCCTCAGGGTCCATCATTCGGTCGAAATTCCATTTTATGGCGTTGGCATCTGCTACAGTACCATCATGGAATTTAACCCCGCTACGAATCTTTGCTGTAACGGTCTTACCATCAGCGGAAAATTCCCAAGACTCTGCCAGGTCAGGGATAACATTCCCATTTTCATCAGTATCAAAAAGGGAACCGTAGATATTTTTCATAGGCATAAGTCCACCAAATAGTGTGTTGTAGGCTGGGTCGAGCGTATCAATACTACCGGCCCCGGCATATATGAGAGTGCCACCTGATTTAGGTGAACCGGTCACCACGGTTGTGGCTGTTGGCAAAACTCTAGTAGCGGTAGGTCTTGCAGGTATTGCTGTAGGGGCGCCGGCAACCACTACCACAGTTGCAGCAGGAGCAGCAGCTGGGACTGCAGGAGCAGCAGGGACCGCAGGGGCGACGGGAGCGGCTGGAGCCTCGGCTTCAGCACAAGCTAAACCGAACACCATTACAGATACTACTCCAAGTAGAACGATATTTCTTTTAAAGGAATGTTTGAAGATTCGCATAAGTCCTCACTTTATTATGGCCCTTCAAAAAAGGGTGAAGTAAAAATTAACCAGAAATGACTATTCTGGATTCACTAGGTATACTACAACCTTAAGTTAATGTCAATCTATGTAGCTATATAAATTCACCTATAAAGATGTAGAAATTTGCTTAGATGGTCTTGGCATGAAGTTAGTTTTGTGATATTACTTTTCTATCCTTTACTGTGGAGTTTTAATCATGAAGGAATTTAGTCTTGAAGGAAGGTCAGCCCTTATTACCGGAGGTGGTCGTGGGCTTGGTAAAGCTATGGGTTTGGTGTTTGCTGAAGCTGGGTGCGATGTAGCCTTAGTGTCAAGGACATCATCGGAGGTTAAATCGGCAGCTAAAGAAATTGAAGCCATTGGTAAACGTTCTATACCACTTGTGGCAGATGTAACTGAGAAGCAACAGGTAGATGAAGCTATCCTTGAGGCAACGGAAGCCTTTGGGAAGATTGATATTCTGGTTAATAATGCTGGAATTGGTCTTGGCGGAGCAGCTGTGTCTGAAATGCCTGGTGGAACAGATTCTGTACTAGGACTTAACACGCAGCGTATTCTCACTCCTGAAATATGGGATAATCTAATCCGCACTAATTTGACAAGTGCCTTTTATTGTTGTCAAGCAGTAGGACCCCAAATGATGGAACGAAATTATGGCAAAATAATCAATATTCTTTCTAGTAATGCAGCTAGGGCTTACCCATTGACAGGTCCATACAATGCGGCAAAGGCTGGATTAAGGATGTTTACAAAGGTATTGGCCTTAGAATGGGCACCGTATAATATTAATGTAAACGCTATTGGCCCAGGAGCTATAAGGACGGAAATGACAAAGCATCGGCATGATGATCCTGAAATTAGAGAGAAACTTCTTGATATTATACCGCTTAGGAAGTTTACCACTGCAAGGCATGTGGGGCTCTTAGCTCTATACTTAGCTAGTCCAGCTTCTGATTGGATGACTGGACAAGATATTTACTTTGATGGCGGAGAAACTGCCATGGTTGACTAAATAATCTTGTATCAGATTTTGCAGCATTTGAGTAGATCAAAGTGTATTTTGGGAATTTATGGCCAAGAAATAGTTAAGAGGTAAGAAATGAAAGCATGTGTCTTTAATGGTCCTAGAAATTTAACAGTTGAAAATTTACCTGATCCTAAGGTGAATTTTCAAGAAGTATTGATAAAGACAGCAGCTGCATCTTTATGTTACTCAGATATCCGAGTGTATAAAGGGGAAAAATCAGCTGCTCTTGGAGTTGTTCAAGGACATGAAATCGCTGGAACTGTTTTAGACATTGGGGATGATGTCAACAATGTTAAAATTGGTGACCGGGTGGCTGTATGTCCAATAATTGCATGTGGAGGTTGCTATTTTTGTATCCGAGGCCTTCGAAACCGTTGTCTGGATAGGTCTACTCTTGGATACCAAGTAAATGGTGGATTGGCTGAATTTGTATTAGTTCCAGGTCAAATTGTAGATTTAGGACATGTTTTAAAATTGCCAGAAAGTCTCTCATTTGATGTTGCTTCGATGACTGAGCCATTTGCCTGTGCATTATATTCCCTAGAAGCTTGCAAAGTTGTGGCTGGTGGGT
>CAYTFF010000045.1:0-4039 GCA_964437045.1 uncultured Dehalococcoidia bacterium | reverse complement strand
AATCTATTAAACTCTGTCAAATCTGTTACTAGAGGCGTTGGAGCAGATGCTGTGATTGTTACTATAGGGAATGTAAATGCTATTGAGGAAGGGATTAAATTAGCTAGACCGCAAGGTTATGTCAACATTTTTGGAGGTTCTCCTCCAGGGTCAATTGAAAGCCTTGATCCAAATCTTATACATTACAGTGAATTGTATATAATGGGTACACAAAATGCTAACCCAGAACACTATGCTAGAGCTTTGGAATTCCTTAGTGTTTTACCTGATGCAGGCAAAATGTTCACACATCGTTTTTCTATAGATCATGCTCCCAAGGCTTTTCAAGCTCGTTTGGATATGGATGGATTAAAAGCAGTAATAGATTTTTAGTAATTAAACTTAGATTATGGATAACTCTATAAATGAGTTATATAATTTTAAAACGTTAAATTAAAAGAATGCTAAAGTGATGCTCAAAATTTCAAAAAAAACATCATTGGCTGTATTGATAGCTTTCTTTATGTTAACTTTGTCTTGTTCTACCAGTAATACAGAGCCATTGGCCTCGAATCCTTCCCAAATCTCTGAACATATAGGGATGATTACTTTACCTTTGGGAGGTTGGGGATATACTCTTATTCCAATGGAAATCGGGAACAGTATGAATGGCTCAATTTCCATTTCTGGTCAGGGTATAAGTATCAAGATTGAGGATCCTAATCTTGAGGAAGTTGAAGATCTTGGGGTATTGAAGAAAGTGGAAAGTATTAATGTTACAGCAACTAAAAGTGGAAATTATCGCCTATATTATGAAGATATTTACCCTAACTCAGATGAAAAAGTTATTGAATTTAATATAATAGTTTGGAGTGAGTGAAGGTATGTTAACCGCCGCCTACTGGGCGAACAATTTCTATCTGATCTTGGTCCTTTAGGGTAACATCAGAATAAGATTGTTTTTTTACAATGATGCCATTATGCGATACAGCAATGAATTTCATATTAACTTCTATACTCTCCAGGTAGTCTTTAAGGTTAATAGATTCTTGTAATTTAGTCTCTCTGCCGTTAATAATAATGGTTATCATGAGAGTGTATTAAGATTGACTTGGTGTTTAGATAACCATGCCAATTTCATCTTGTTTAATAAATCTATGGTGGCTTGAGTCGGATTATTTGCTGAGCTAATAGCTGAAATCACCGCGGCGCCTGAAGCTCCAGCTTCAATAACGGACCCAATATTGTCTTTAGAAATCCCTCCGATTGCTAAAAATGGAATTTTTATAATTTTTGCTAACTCTTTTAGGAGATTTAATCCTTTCGGAGTTTCATTTGGGTGTGAACTACTAGGGAATATAGTGCCTACTATAAGAAAATCTGCTCCATCCTTTTCTGCTTGTATAGCACCTTCGATATCGTGGACAGATCTGCCTATAAGCATATTTTTTGTTATATCACGTGCTAGTTTCACAGAAGCACTTTTTTCCCCAAGTTGCACGCCATCTGCTTCACAGGTATTGGCAATATCAAGATGATCATTAATCAAGAAAAGAGGCTTATGTTTGGTCATTAGTCGGATGGAAGTGGCAGATTTAAGGAGATCTATTTTTAAGGCATTTTTATCTCGGAGTTGGAGCATGTTTATTCCAGCTTTAATTGATTTTCTTACAATATTCTCTGAAAGCCCATTTTTAAATATTTGTAAATCAATCACAAGACATAGACATGGTATGGGTATCTTTGTCATTTCCTTATCTTTTTGTATTAGAGATTTTAGCAATTCCTTCGGTAGGGCTACTAGTTACTGCTTTATCTTTTTTACTTATACGTCCAGAGAGAAATCCTTTACGGCCTGCTTGTACGCCAAGCCTGAATCCTTCGGCCATTTGTACTGGATTTTTAGCTTGGGCAATCGCTGTATTTACGAGAACGGCATCTGCTCCCATTTCCATTGCTAGGGCTGCTTCGGATGGAACTCCTAAACCAGCGTCTACTACTACTGGTATTTTAGATTTACCGATTATAATATTTATCTCATCGTAGGTCAGTATTCCTCTACCAGAGCCTATGGGTGATCCAAGTGGCATAACGGTAGAACAACCCAAATCCTCAAGTTTCTTTGCTAAGACTGGATCTGCATGGATATAGGGAAGCACAATAAAGTCATCCTCAATTAACTGCCTTGCAGCCTCATATGTTCCCAGAGGATCAGGCATCAGGTATTCTTGGTCAGGGATAACTTCTAATTTTACCCAGTTGGTTTGTGTAACTTCTCTCGCTAACCTAGCAGTAAAAAGTGCTTCTTCAACTGTTTTACATCCTGCAGTGTTTGGGAGTAATGTAAAATTGCCCCAGTCTAGGAAATCCAGAATGGTTTTTTGTTGTGGGTTATCTAAATTTAATCGTCTGATTGCTACAGTAATAATTTCGGTACCAGAGGCATGTGCGGCTGCAACCATGTCTTCATTGGAACGATATTTACCTGTTCCCAAAATCAATCTGGATTTAAACTTCTTTCCAGCAATTTCTAATAAGTCTTCCATTTAATATAATCCAAATACCATCATTTTTGGTATATCCACATTTATTTCTTGATAGTATATCAGGAGGGGTCAAGATTAGAATACTTTTGTTCCTCTTAATAGCTTTACCCATAATTCTAGAACTTTAATTAGTTGTTAAATCTGTAAACCTGTCTACTCTAAACGGGTTTATTGGTAAGTCAATTGGTATATCAAGCATCAAATCTGTAACTATTTTGGCCATAAGTAGCCCCAAAAGTATGCCTTTTCTTCCAGCTCCGTTTGCTGCATAAATTCCTTCCCATGAGGGAATTTGCCCGAGTAGAAGTAACCCATCTGAAGAGACTGGTCTAAGGCAGGCTGTCTGAGTAATTAACTTAGCGGATTCCATATCAGGCATCATGGTTAATAGGGCTTTCATAATGCTGTCACGTGCTTCTGTGGTCAAACTGTCGTTAAACCCTGCTTCTTCCTCTGTCGTACCAGCCCAAAGCAAACCATCTGATTTAGTGGTTGCATAATTTCCAGACCAACCTATAGTGAATTCGAGTCGTGGATCTGGAGCTTGTAATCTTATAATCTGTCCTTTTAATGGACCAACTGGGATTTCAATATTCAGCCATTTTGAGGTTTCACCTCCCCATGGGCCAGTCGCTAACAAAACCTGTTCACATTCGAATTCACTGGTCTTTGTAATAACTCCAGTTACCTTTGATAGTTTAGTTTTTAATCCTATTACCTGGTCAAGTTTATATTCAACACCTTGTTTTTCGGCAGCTTGTGTCAAAGCTAAAACTAGCCTATAAGAATCAACTTCTGCTGTACCTTCGATTAATACCCCTCCCAAGGCTTGGTTAGAAATTCGTGAGTCTATTGATTTTAAATCCTCATGTTGTAGCCATTTGACTCGGTAATCTTGTTGTGCCTGCTGCCAGGAAAATCTTTCTTTTAGATTAACTTCCTCCTCTTCATTAAAAGCCAGTGTAAGATTCGGTTTTTTATTGAACTGGGTGTCTATACCTGTTTCAGCTATTAGCAATTGGTGCATATATTCATGAAGTTTCATAGCCTCTATCGCTAAGGGTAGAATTGGCCCAGGGATTCCTATGCCTCCAAGTGGGTTAAGTGAACCATAGGCGAAGCCTGAGGCATGTGCCCCAATACTATCCCTCTCTATTATTATGACTTTTTTGCCTAGTTTACTTAGAAAATATCCCGCAGCTGTGCCAATATTGCCGCCGCCAACTATTACTACATCGACTTTTGTTATAGACATGTTTAGTTTTTACCTCGGAATTTTAGTAATTGGGCTCCATTTGACTAATAAGAATAAAGTATTTTAACTAGGTTGATCGTTGACATTCTTCCAAGAATGTAGTATCAAGATGTTGCTTTGAAATTCAATTAGTGGTTTGTGTTGAATAATTTATCACAACTGGAACAAAAGTCCCATATTAAATGATTATATGGAAAAAGGAGGGCTGGTGATATGGTAGCTAAATTACAGAATCTTACTGAAAAAGAGGTTGAAGAGC
>CAYTFF010000044.1:8033-8999 GCA_964437045.1 uncultured Dehalococcoidia bacterium | reverse complement strand
ATGCAGCTGGGACTTCAATAGACCAGTATCGGAGCAAATTTACCAACATTACTGTACCAGTATCACCTGCCCTGTTAAGGGATTCATTCATTACCTGACCAATTCCTAAAGCAATTAACGCAACTGATATTATTCGTAACCAAGTTGAGGCTAGTTCAATAATTTCACTATCTCTGGAGAATGCCATTACAACAATGTGGGGTATTCCAAGAAAAACCACAGCTATCAAAACCATTGCCACTAGAGCAATACATGAAGCCCAAATTACAGTTTGTATTGCCCTCTTAGATTGATTTGCACCTAAATTCTGCCCAACTAAGGTACCAGAGGCCGCTCCAAGTCCATCTGTAATCATATGTATGACACCTTCCGCCTTTCGAGCGATTACATACGCAGCCAGAGCAATCTCCCCAAAACCAGCCACTATAAATGTTAGAACTAAACTAGCCATAGCCCTGAGAGAACCAGTCACTGAGGCTGGAGCTGCTACCACCAATAATCTCCAAGATAATTGCTTATCAAATCGATATGCTCTGAAATTAAGATGTAATCGTGTTTTCCCAGCAAATAAAGCACTGAAATTTATAAAAACTGCAACAAATTCAGCTGCTACATTTCCTATAGCCAGTCCTGTTATTCCCCATGCCGGAAACATCCACCACCCAAAAACAAGAAATGGGGCTATAATTATTTGCACAATTCTAGACGCAATTGTAGCTCTCATAGGTGTTATCACATCACCAGATGCACCTAATGCTGCCCCAGACATTTGGGTGAAAGCCACTGTTCCCATCCCAATAAAAATTATTCTCATGTAGATAGTGCCCTGGCTTAATGCTTCTCCTGAAATATCTGGGGTCGTGTGAGGGAACTTTTTTTTCTGAATAAACTCATCTAATCCATCAGCTGTGCCTCTTAAGCAGGTATACATTATCACCCCCAGGGACCAAACATCACACAATTGAT
>CAYTFF010000044.1:267-8023 GCA_964437045.1 uncultured Dehalococcoidia bacterium | reverse complement strand
CTGAAATTCCTATTATCCTGAGTAGTGGTTCAGAAAGAAACGTACCAACAAATGCCATTAATATGGCAAATATGGCACTTAATGTGAATGCCTGAAGTGCTACGTGATTGGCCATGGCATAGTCTTTTGCCCCAACAGCCCGGGCAATCATAGCTGACATGCTTGTATCTAAACCGCGCCGAGTCATCTGAGCAAATTCTGTATAGCTTTGAGCAATCCCCACGCCAGCGATTGCCTGAAATCCTAAAGTACCTGCTAAAATAACATCAACTAATCGATTAGCCCACATGAAACCATGATCTACCATTTGTGGCCAGGCCAAAAACCAAATTGTCCTGGAGACACTTCCGCTAGTAAGATCCCTAGTTATATAAGGAGAAGGTGCCCGTTTAGGATGATTTAACTCTATGTTATTTTTGGAGGTCGTCTGTTTATGACGATCTAGATTAGAATCCTCACTATTATGTCCTTCTGATGAATGGCGTTCATCGCCCATATACTCTGACCTTTCTACCTCCAACTGAGGACGTCCTTTAAATTCAGAAAGCCATTTGAAAACATACTCCTTCGGGTTTATAAGGTCAACCTATTCAAACAAACCTAATAGATATGCGAGTACCTACAAGTGATGCTACAATCTATACATGAACTAATAATAAATAAATTTAAGAGGAGCATTTAATGACCCGTAAAACTATCAACCCGCCAGAAGTCCACAAACCAGTATCCCATTACTCTCAAGCAGTCATTGTAGGAAACTTGGTGTGGACTGCTGGCCAAATCCCAATAGACAAAAATGGCGATTTAGTTGGAAAAGGAGATTGTGTACTCCAGACTCACCAAGTCTACCAGAATCTTAAAGCAGTTCTAGAAGGCGTAGGTTCTAGTATGGATAATATTGTTAAACTAAACACCTATATAGTAGATGTAGAGGATGCAAAACGTATCCGCGGGATCAAAAGCCAATATATAACTCAAGATCCACCAGGTAGCACATTAGTTATTGTAGAAGCACTTGCATATCCAAACCTTCTTATTGAGATGGAAGCTGTAGCTTTCATAAGTTGAAGATCCATAAGTTATCCTAAAATATTGCCGAAAATTTATAGATGATTCCCTAACTAAGTGATGAAAATATTTGTGTGGCATAAATATTATCCCATATTGATCTTGGGTATATTTGGTACCCTTTTAGGAATATTAATTTACTTTCTGATGGGAAGTACCGATAATATTCCTATCCAGCCTCAAAATGAACCCACTACTATTGTTTCATCTATTCTTAATCCAGTTGGAATAAGGCAAGATGGAACACTTCCTCTGCCACCAACACAAGTACTAGTAAACAAATCAACAGACAAAACTGAAAAAGAAATTAAAAAGAATGTGGAAATATATTTAACACAAGTTCAACCGATATTCACAAGTTCAGAATTTTTCCACAAAAAAATAATTCAACTAATAGAACAAGACAATCAACTAACTGATTTGAATACTTTCCTTGAAGAATATTCTCAGAGACTGTTTTATCTTTATCAATCCGGTATGCTTTTAAAAGTACCAGATGAAGCAACTGAACATCACAAATATTTACTACGTACATTAGCTGATCAAAAAGAATGGGTTGATGAATTAATGAATAAGATTCGGATGAACTCCCAACTTAATATTAAAGAACCAGTTAGAAATTTCCCAGAGGTCAATAAATTTTTCCAAAGCCTCGCTTTAGAATTCAATTTAGAATATCCATTAGACAATCTTTCGGTGCGCTCATTTTATAGCGATAGGCATGGGGTTAAAGTAAATTTTCCAGGTGACTGGATATTAGCTGATAATGATTTCCAATTGGCTTTGATTGCCCCTGTTGATCTACAAGGTGAAGGAATAGAAGGATTAGGATTAAGTAATCAAAAATATGGATCTGCTTTCAAACTTTGGGCAGTTAATAACAAAGAAGGATTAAATCTAAATGAGGCTGATATTGAGGTAGAACAGTTTATTAATGCATTTGGCAATGAATTAGATCGAGAGTTCATTAGTGTAGATAACACTTCAGCAACTAAACGCATCTTAAAAAATAGTACCTTAGAATGGCAAACTTTATTTATTATGATGGTCAACCATGACAAAAAATATTTTGTTGAGGCAGCATGCCCTGAAACTCTGTTCAAATCTTGTATTAAGGAATTTAATAATATATTGGATAGTGTTACTCTTGTAAGTGAACCAAAAAGTTAACCAGTATTACTAAATATTGTTTTAGAAAAGTTGCAATTCCAATATGAGGAAAAACAAGGAGCAAAATAGTTATGCCAGATCAAATGACTAAAATGGAGCGAATACAGGCGGTTATCAAGGGAGAAGAATTAGACATTGCACCAATAAGTATGTGGCGTCACTTTTTCCGAGAGGAGCCATTTATAAATAAACTTACTGAGTCTCTAATAGAATTCCAGCGCAAATTTGACTGGGACTTTGCTAAAATTAATCCTCGGGCGAATTTCATGGTGGAAGATTGGGGGGTTAAAGACAACTATCACGATAACGATTATGAAGCCCCTGATACCGTTGACTGGCCAGTCAAAACTAGCTCTGATTGGAACAAGATAGAGCCACTTAATCCTCGTGATGGAGTTTTAGGACAACACTTGGTATTACTTAATTCAATTAGTAAAAACCTTAATGGTGAAGTCCCAATTATAATGACCCTTTTCACTCCACTATCTATTGCTGGACGTCTCGCGGGTACCGATGCATCAATGAAAACACAGATAAATGAAAATCCAAAGATAATACATCAAATATTGGATATAATAACCCAAACCTTTATAGAATTTTCCGAAGAATGCCTTAACGCCGGTGCTACAGGACTGTTTTATGCCACAACTCACTGGGGAACATACAACAACATGACAGATGAAGAGTATAATGAGTTCGGCAGACCTTACGATCTTCAACTATTAAATGCCTTACCTGAAAATTTGTTTAATATACTTCATGTATGCCAAAGTAATAATATGCTAAGATCTCTAAGCGACTATCCCGTCCAAGCTTTCAATTGGGATACTAAAGAAACTTCAAATTTATCATTGAAAGAAGGGTATGAAATTACAGGCAAGGTTGTAGTAGGTGGGCTGGGTCAAAAATCAACTCTACCTAATGGAAAAACTTCAGACGTAATAGCAGAAGTTAATGATAGTCGCCTAGAAATGGGTAATAAAGGTTGGATACTTGGCCCAGGTTGCACATTTTCTCCGGAAACACCTGAAGAAAATCTTAAAATTTTGAGATCAGCCTTTTAAAATAGCCATATTAATTCTTGAACATTGGCAGTACCTGCTGACCAAAAATTTTTACTTGCTCTATCATTTCAGAGAAGCTACTAGCAGCAATATTCTGGACAACTAATTGTGTCATGCCTCCTTCTCTAAGCTTTTTTATAGAATCTATAACTTCATCAACAGAACCAATAAGATTTTGTTCAACAGTTTCTTTTAATTTTTGCCCCTTAAATCTATTTGATATACGACTTTGTAAGAGACGATCTACAGCTTCATCACGAGAATCCCCAATACTTAATATGGTTCTACTAGTCATGTCCAACTCTAGTATATCTCGGTCTGCAACTTTCAAAAGAGGTTTCAATTCATCTATCCTTTTATATAAAGCCTTTAAACCTCTTGGAACAAAGCATCCATCTCCCCATTTAGCAATACGATTAAGCGTTTCCGGGGCACTACCAGCAATATACATTGGTATAGGATTCTGTATAGGCTTAGGGTTCATCGCTACCCCATTAAATTCATAGTAATCTCCCTTAAAGGTAGCCTCATCTTCTGTAAATAGAAGTCTGAGAGCTTCTATACCCTCATCCAACATCTTGCCTCTGTTGGCCCGTTTATTCTTAGGCATAATTGCATTGAATTCTTCACGATTACCTATACCTAATCCAAGCGTTAACCTTCCATCACTAAATACATCTAAAGTTGCCAACTGCTTGGCTGTAACTACAATTTCACGTATTGGTAATACGAGTACGCCAATGCCTAACCCAATGGTTTTAGTAATGGCTGCTATATGAGACATAGTTATCAAAATTTCATACAGATTAGGGGGTATTTGGTCGCGAGCACGTATTTCTCGCGAAGCATCTAGGTGATCATCAGCCCATAATACGTCAAAGCCCAGAGTTTCAGCTAATTGACTTACATGTATTATTTCTTTGGGTCCGGCAAATCCTGCTGGTACGCTACGACCTTCACGACAATTTGGTATGCCTAAACCAAATCTAATGTTATATCCCATTGAATTTCCTTGGTGAACTTTGAAGGTAAGAACATTTTAAGCAACTATAAGGAACATTTTAATATATCTTAACAAATATATTGCTTTTACCTTTATTTAGAGTGATTAAACTTACAAATAAATCAATCAGAATTGGTCAATATATTTATACCATTAGTTTTATTCGGCAAGCCAACTCTTCAAAATTTCAGATGACTCATTTAAAAGTGCATACCGACCAATAAAACGTTTAGCTAATTCATGGTTTTTTGCAACTGTCGGTCTAATACAGTCTGCTGGAGCAACACAGAAATAACCGAGGTTCATACCGTGAGCAACCGTCGGTACTATACCAACTTCTGAACCAATACCAGGTATAATAAAGGTCTTAATACCATTAGATTTCAATATCATATCCAATTCGGTTTGAATGAAACAGTCCACCCTAAGTTTAGGAATAATAAAATCCCCCTCTTGCGGAGCTACTTCAGGGATATTTTGCCATCCCCATGTACCTTTAACGACAGCAGGTACTTTTTGGGGGTCCATGACAGTGTCATAACGTTTTTGTATCATCGGTTCGTTATAATTACTGTAATCAGCATAATTAGTGAACCGCATATATATAATTTTAATATTTTTTTTACGGGCGGCTGAGATTAACTTGACAATTGGGGGAACAATGCCAGAAGCATCAACCCGAATCCCTAATTGGTCAAAAACACCACCTTCTGTGACAAAATCATGCAGAAGTTCATGAACTATCAGGGCAGTATGCTTTGGATCTATAATCTCCTGAAAAGTTTCCGGAATTAAACGTCCATTATATTCAATCATAACCCACCACTTTCAAGATTGCTTAAGAAAATTTAGGCGTCCCAAATATTAATTATCATTTGCGGTGCGACTAAAGTAGCATATCGTCCAATAAATCGTTTTGCCTTGCTATAGAAGGATGGTGATGTAGCATTTATACAATCTTCCGGTACAACTCCAAAATAACCCAAATTCATCCCATGTGCCACTGTCGGTACTATACCTCTCTCAGCTCCAACACCTAGTATTACAAAAGATTTAATCCCATTTGAACGTAATATTAAATCTAAGTTGGTTTGCAAAAAACAATCAACTCTTAGCTTCTTGACTATTGGCTCATTTGAAAGAGGAGCTACCTCAGGGATATTTTGCCATCCCCATGTATCTTCTACAACTGGCTGAATTATCCCTTCTAACCCATTGTTACGTTCATATGTCTTAACAAGCATCGGATCATTCAAATTGCTAAGATCTGCAAGAGTAGTAAATCTAACATATATAACCTTTACACCATTTCTTCGAGCAGCCTGCAGAAGACTAACTGAAGGAGGTAAAGTTTTAGAAATATCTATTCTCATGTCAGTTTTATCAAAAACACCATCAGCTGATACAAAATCATGAAGAAGTTCATGAATAATTAGTGCACTGTGAGATGGATTCAAGATCTCATCCAGTGTCTCTGGTATATCTCTATTCTGGTAACTAATCATTCTATTCTCCAACCTACTTCTATTACTATTTACTTGTAGGAAAGGGTTATTATAATCCCGACCCGTCTAATTTTTAATAACTAATTTAGGATTACAATTTTATTTGGCTAAGATTCCCAACAGTTAATGATTTCTGATGAAGTACTCATTATCGCCCAATCACTTAACATCCGGAGGGCATCATCATTCCAACTTATATCAGTTGGATGAATGCACTCCGTGGGAGAAACTGCAAAGTAACCAATATTTACACCGTGCGTAACTGATGGTACTTGCCCAGCTTCTGCCCCAAATCCCACCATTATAAAGGTCCTAATACCATTTGAGCGTAGCATCATATCTAAATTTGTCTGGAAAAATGAATCTGTCCTGAATTTATTGACGATAGTATCTCCATCTTGAGGAGCTAGTTCATCTATTATTTGATGCCCCCAGGTACCATCAACAGTGGAAACTGGAGTCTTAGGGTCAATAATCTTTTTGTAAGACTTAGAAATCATCGGGTCATTCCATGTATGATAATCTTCATATTTTGTAAATCTTACATAAACTATACGAACACTTTTTTCCCTCGCTACTTTAATAAGATTTGCAATAGGCGGTATTATTGACGACACATCTACAATTGCTTCTGTATCGGAGGTTCCAACACCACCAGGTTTCAGAAAATCATTGAGCATCTCATGAACTATCAAAGCTGTATGTTTTGGCGCTACAATCTCTTTGAGGGTTTGAGGAATTTCTCTTCCTTTATAATTTATCATTACCCCCTCCTAATACAATTTTCCATAAAAGACCATGTTGTAATAAAATACGATATGGTGAAGTTACTAATTCGTGGCGATGCTAGCATCGGTATATATCAATGTCAAGCAAATCATCGTTAAAAAAGATATTTGAAACACCTATGTTATATAGTTAATTTAAATCGATAGATATAACAAATTTTTATAGTGATCTTTGATTAACCGTAGTCCAAAAATTTATGAAGTTGACTTAATTATATTCTATAACTATGTTGTTATTAATTAATGATCATATTTGGAGAACAATATGAGATTTGGTTTTCAATTACCCACAGCCATCGAAGGGCTTTACATGAAACCTGGATCTGTGAAGATATCTGACTTCGTAAAGATAGCAACAACGGCTGAAAAGCTTGGGTTTCATTCCCTTTGGGTGAACGACCATATTACCCCATGGAAGAGATCTTCCCCCAATAACAAGGCTGAATTTCCTAATTGGTATGAGGTATTGATGACCCTTTCCTATTGTGCAGCAGTTACCACCGAAATAAAACTAGGGGTGAGTGTGTTAGTTATGCCTTTCCGCGACCCTGTCATTATAGCAAAACAGGCAGCTACTATAGATGTTTTTAGTGGAGGAAGATTTATCCTGGGGATTGGACTCGGAGGCCCTCGACAGGAATTTGATAAGTTATATCCACAGCTAGCTGAATCCAAAAGAGGTGATTTACTGGACGAAGGAATTGAGGCAGTGGAACTACTTCTTAATAATTCCAATGTTAGCTTCAATGGTAACTATTATTCATTCGATAATGTTTCGCTAAACCCTAGATCATTACAGAATCCTCTCCCAATTTACATAGCTGGTAATTCAATAACAGCCTTTAAACGAGTAGCAAAATTTGCAACGGGATTAATAACTACTTCTGCTCCATTTAGTAATTTAAGGGAAAAGATAAAAAAATTGCACGAAACTGTTGAATATGCTGATAGAAATCCATCAAAAATTGATGTGATGTTATCAGCAGTATTATGTATAGATCATACCACTGAAAAAGCAGCCCAGAGATTAGATTCATCAATGCTTGGGCTAAGATTCTCGGAGGAATACAAGAAATCTCCAGGGCATTTTCTAATTGGTTCACCGAACGAAGTTGCAGAGAAAATTCATCAGTTAGCAGAAATAGGAGTAACGCAAAT
>CAYTFF010000044.1:0-214 GCA_964437045.1 uncultured Dehalococcoidia bacterium | reverse complement strand
AGCCCAGTCAGTTAAATTATATTATGAAAAAAAAGCATAATGTTAATAAACCCTACCGTAAATCTGCTAAAGTTAATATGCCTTGGTGGACAATTCTAATCATAGTATTGGTTGCAATAACAATTGGCGTAGGCAGAATATTGAAATAATTGTAATGCGTTTACTGTTTTGGTGGAAATATATAACTTAATAAGTCTAATATCAATAGTGCAGC
>CAYTFF010000043.1:3599-9093 GCA_964437045.1 uncultured Dehalococcoidia bacterium | reverse complement strand
GTAATTACAGTTTTCATAATGTTAATATAATTAGAAATCGTCCCCATACAACAAATCAAGATAATTGCCTTTATTTGTTTTAGTTGGTTATGTGTAGGATTTATTATTGATCTACACGCGGCATTTAATGCCCGAAAAATAGTGCCCATAAAACAAGAAACTCCACCTTTCTGGCGAGTAAATCGAAAAGCGAATCAAATCTTGTTTTCTCAATACCATATTAGTGCCGACAATGCTGTATCTTATCTAAATTATTTAAATGATCAACCATTCATTTACTATGATGGATACCCATCAAGTCTTTATTTATTGGCAGACCTAGCTTCGCAAAACAATATGACAATAAGAACACAACCTATAGCAATCTACACATCATCTGAAACTTTACTAAAAAGGCAGAAGAGAACGATAGAAAAAAATTTTAAGACAAAGATAATTGATTCATACGGAAGCGCAGAGCAAGGTGCGTTAGCTGTTCAATGCGTTTATGAAAACTATCATTTCATACCAGAATATGGAATTGTAGAACTGATACCTATAGCCCAGGAAGGGGATTTAATAAAGGCTGAGATAATTTCTACGAGCTTCTTAAATTACGGTATGCCAATGATTCGTTACCGTTTAAATGATCATGTTTTAATGTCTAAAAATAAAAAATGTCAATGTGGTTTCGAAGGAGCAATAATTAAACAGATAGATGGGAGAATCGAAGATACCATTATTACGCCAAATGGATCATTAATAGGTCGGATGGATCATGTTTTCAAAGATTTGACAAAAATAAGAGAAAGTCAAATAGTCCAATATAGCCCTGATGAAATCATTATTAAAATAGTAAAACGCCCTTCTTATGATAAATCAGAAGAAAAAACTCTACTAAATGAATTAAAAGATAGAGTAGGACAAGAAATGAAAATACAGATCGAGTATGTTAATTTTATTGAACGCACAAGTCATGGTAAATTTAGAGCCGTAATCTCTGATATAAACACAAAGAAATCTTAAATTAAGGCAACAAAACAAAATAGAATAAATAAGGATTCAAAATATTGGAATTACTGAAATCTAAATATATTTGTGTAGTAGGTCTGGGCCAAATAGGCCTACCAACAGCTATAGTTTTCGCAAACTCTGGGTTTAATGTATTGGGTGTAGATATAGATGAGCGTATTGTAAATCAACTAAACGAAGGAAAAACGCATATAAAAGAACCTGGGCTCCAGACCGCCGTCACTAAAGTTGTGGAGTCTGGAAGATTTAAAGCATCTATTAAACCAGAGGAAGCTGATATATACCTGATAGCCGTACCAACCTATATTAAAGCTGATAATACCCCGGATATAAGCGCGGTTGAATCAGCTATAAGTTTAATTACTCCATATATTAAAACTAACAATTTAATAGTTGTAGAATCGACAGTACCTCCTGGTACAGTAGGAGGATTACTAAAGAACATGTTAGAACAATCTGGCTTAAAAGGTGGATCAGATTTTTATCTGGCTCATTGTCCAGAACGAGTTCTTCCAGGAAATATACTTAAGGAAATCATAGAAAATGACAGAGTTATCGGTGGGATTGATGATTTATCAACCAAGCAAGCTTATGAACTATATAGTACATTTGTAACAGGCACTATTTATACTCAAGAAGTCACCGTGGTGGAGACAACCAAGCTGGCTGAGAATATTTATAGAGATGTAAATATCGCATTAGCTAATGAGTTAGGAAATGTATGTAAACAATTAGGTATAAATGTATGGGAAGTTATAAAACTTGCCAATAAACATCCTCGTGTAAATTTACATCTACCTGGTCCAGGGGTCGGAGGACACTGCATAGGCGTAGTTCCATGGTTCCTAGCTTCAACTTCTCTTGAATTAACTCCATTGATTCAGCTTAGCCGAAATATTAATAATAACCAACCACTTATTGTGGCGAATCTCGCTCTAGACATGGTTAAAAACATACCAGACCCTAAAATTACTATACTTGGGGCATCCTATAAAGCAAATGTATCTGATGCAAAAGAAAGCCCAGCCGAAGAAATTTTTGAAATTTTGGAACAAGCAAATCTTGAAGTTACAGTGACAGATCCCATAGCAAACGATTTCCCTTATGAACTTATAGATTTTAAAAATTCTCTAACCAAATCAGATCTCATAATAATTGTTACTGATCATGAACAATTCAAAATAATGGATCCAAACTTTGTAAGCCAGCTTATGAGAACAAAACAAATTTTAGACACCCGTAATTGCCTTAACCACTCAGAGTGGAGAAAATTTGGGTTCTTGGTGAATATTCTTGGAGGCTAAGGGTAACTAGTGCAATTCACACGACGTTGGTACTACTACAAGCGCCTCTTCCAAACCTATATATTTAAAAAAGGAAGTAACCTTTCATTTTGGCATGAAACCCCAATATTGAATGAAAATGCCTCGATTGATCATTTAGGTCAATATTATATGGTGTTTGATGATAAGGCTAATTACGATGGTCCATTTGACAGCAAAGGAATTCCATTACTGGATTACCAATCTAATATTATGCTCCAATATAATCCTGTAGCAATTAGCCAATATGGCTTAGCCCATTACAATAGATATAAGGAACAATCTAATTATAAGTCAAAAACAATATTCCTTAATCAAGCACTGTGGCTCACAGAAAACTTAGAAAGGAATGCATCTGGTGTACATGTATGGAACCATTGGTTCAACTGGGAATATAAAGAAGTGCTTAAAGCACCTTGGTATTCAGCTTTATCTCAAGGTCAAGGTATTTCATTATTATTACGTGCTTGGATTGAAACAGGATCACACATATTTAAAGAATCAGCCGACAAAGCTTTTGAATCATTCTTGGTGCCGATCTCAAAGGGTGGAGTTACTTACCATTGTAACGATGATGAGCTTTGGTTTGAAGAATATATCATTGATTCCCCCACACACATATTAAATGGTTTTATATGGGCATTATGGGGAATATACGATTACAAACTAATTACTGAAGATTCAAATGCTAATCTTCTTTTATATAAAGCATTAGCTACCCTGAAAAATTATTTAAAATATTATGATACAGGCTACTGGTCCCTATATGACTTTTCAAAAACCAGTGGATTAAAAATGTTATCTAGCCCTTTTTACCATAAGCTTCATATTGTTCAATTAAGAGTTATTGAACGCCTAACTAATGAAGCAATATTTGGAGAATACGCTAGCAAATGGGATGAATACTCTAAAAATCCACTCAAAAAGTTCCGAGCATTAATATTAAAAATACTATTCAAAACTTTTTATTATTGAAATTATTCAGTGGTTATAAGGAAATTTGATTACCTAATATGCGTATTGGTTTGGACATTTTATTTGAAAACCCACTAACCTCAGCGGGGGGTGAATCTTATTTGCTAGGGATTCTCCCTGCATTATCAAAAATCAATGCTAAAAAACATAAACTTTATCTGTTTGTGAATCAAGGTAATGCAAAATTTTACAGAGAGGTGATAGGACATGATGATTTTACATTAATAAAATTACCCGGTTCAAATAAACACAAATGGTTTAGGTTTTTAACTCAACAAATCTTAATCCCCTATTATGTAAAAAAATATAAGTTAGATGAAGTTGGATTTTTAGGTAACACTAGCACTTTATTCTTACCTTGTGCTTCAGTTCTGCATATCAGAAGCCTTCATTGCTTTTGGGCACCAGAGCAGCTCCTATGGGCCAGGCGCCAATTTCTTAGAATAATGATTAAATTATCCACCAAAAATGCAGACTTGATTATAGCAAATTCTAACTATTTGAAGGAAGCCGTTGAAAATTTATTGAACCCTACGAGTGAAACTAAGATAGTTTCACATGGTCTTGATCATGATATTTTCCAACCACTCCAAGAAGAAGAAGAAAAAGTTGTGTCTCGAAAAATTAATCGAGAGTATGGTATAACTAAGCCATATCTCCTATTTGTTTCAACTCTATACCCATACAAAAATGCTGATAAAATAATACGCTCTTTTGCCAAACTTGTGCAAACCCAGAACATAAAACATCAGTTAGTAATAGTTGGAGGAGATTACGAAGGTCATACTAATTATCTAAAACAAATGGCTACTAAACTTGGAGTAGGATCAAAGGTTTTGTTTTTAGGTCATATCTCAAATCGTAAAAGAATTAGGGAACTATATTCATTAGCTCATGTCTTCTTATATCCCTCGAGTTTTGAAACGTTCGGACAACCTATATTAGAAGCAATGGCCTGCGGAACCCCAGTAATTGGTTCTGATATCTCATCTGTGCCCGAGATTATTGGAGATGCTGGGGTATCAACAGACCCAAACAAAATTGAAGAACTTGCAGACGCTATATACCGTCTGATTAATAACAAAAAAACCAACTCAGATATGACTGCAAAAGGATTAAAGCGGTCTGGCCTATTTACCTGGGAACGGACTGCCCAAGAAAGTATTAACGCTTATGAAAAAGCATTTTTCATTTACCAAAATAATACTAACTAATAATTTTTCCGGACTTAATAATCAATGAATATACTGTTCATATCACAACATTTTCCACCTGAGGTTGGAGCAGATTCAGGGAGGGTTTCAGAGCTCACCAAAATCTGGGCTAAAGAAGGGAAAAACGTTACAGTCTTAACAGGCTATCCAATTTCCCCTGCAGGAAATGTACATACCAAATATAAACAAAGCTATAAAAGATTCTTCTACAGGGAACTAATAGATGGAGTAAATGTGATAAGGACATGGCTTTTAGCTATCCCAAATCACACATCGATTCAACGAATCTTAAGTTATATGTCTTTCTGTTTATCATCATTAATTATAGGTATATTCGTATCAAACCCAAATGTTATTATTGCAACATCTCCCCAACTACTTTCAGGACTTTCTGGATTTATTTTAAGTTTTATTAAGCGGGTTCCATTTATTCTTGAAATACGCGATCTGTGGCCAGAATCTTTAGTTGGTGCAGGAGTTGGAACAGAAACAACTGTGGTGTATAAACTGTTAAGCAATCTGTCAAAATTCCTCTACAAACATAGTGTTCACATAATAGTTGTCACTCCAGCATTTAAAGAATTCCTGGTAGGAAATTACGAAGTAAACCCTTCTAAAATTTCTGTGATAAGAAATGGTGTTGATTTAGAGGTTTTTAATCCAAATGTGGATATAAATGGTATACGAGAAAAACTCAACTTACAAAATGAATTTGTGGTTTCCTACATTGGTACAATAGGGTTAGCTCATGGTTTGGAAACTATCTTAGACGCAGCTGAAATACTAAAAACGGATTACCCAAATATAAAATTTCTTATTGTAGGTTCGGCTAAAGAAGAAATTTTATATTTAAATTCTATAAAGAATAATATTCCAGAAGATAAAATAATTAATTTAATGGGGATTTCACTTACTTTGACTTCCGCTTATATGAAAAAGAGCAATCTTTTTATTGGTAATGATTCTGGATTA
>CAYTFF010000043.1:3111-3589 GCA_964437045.1 uncultured Dehalococcoidia bacterium | reverse complement strand
TTTCTTATTGTAGGTGATGGAGCGCAAAAGGAAGTAATAGAAACCAAATCTAAAAATCAGAAGTTGCCAAATATTAATTTTATCCCTCAGCAGGCAAAAAACAAAGTGCCTCCCATAATCAATATTTCTGACGTTTGCCTTGTCCTATTAAAAAAAGCAGATGTGTTCAAAACAGTGATCCCAACTAAAATGCTGGAATATATGGCATGCGGGAAACCAATTATACTGGGGGTTCAAGGACAAGCTTTAGAAATCATGCAAGAAGCGAACAGTGGCCTTTCTATTGAACCAGAAAACAGTGAGTCTCTAGCTGAATCTATAGTGAAGCTCTTAAAAGATGTTCAGCTAAGAACCCATTTAGGGAATAATGGCCTAAATTATGCAAAGAAATATTTATCACGGGAAGATACTGCTGATGAATATTTAAACCTTATTAACAAAATAGTTATAGAGTAATCAGAAAATAAGAAATTTCTAT
>CAYTFF010000043.1:0-3101 GCA_964437045.1 uncultured Dehalococcoidia bacterium | reverse complement strand
AATTATGAACTTTCCTATTTACCACAGAACTTATAAGCGCTTATTTGACTTAAGCGTTATGATATTTGCTCATCTCACACTAGCCCCTCTTTGGATCATTCTTTGGATATCAATTCCAATAGGTATCTGGATAAGCGATCGTGGACCTATATTTTTCAAACAATATAGATGTGGCCATAATGGTAAGCCATTCATTATATATAAATTCAGAACTATGGTTAAAAATGCGAATACCATAGGTCCTTCTTGGACAACAAAAAACGATCCTAGAATTACTAGGTTTGGGCGTATTCTAAGAAAAACAGCTTTGGATGAGTTACCAGGAACTATCAGTATTTGGAGAGGTACAATGAGTCTTGTAGGTCCAAGAGCCCTCAGTGTTGACGAACAAAAACTTCTTGAGGGTGAAATTCCAGAATTTTCAAAAAGATTAATTGTAAAACCGGGTCTAACTGGGTTAGCTCAACTTTATAATATTACTAATAATTCTACCCAAAAACTTAAGTATGATGTAAAGTACATTCAAGCAATGAGTATCTGGCTAGATATTAAAATTTTATTCTTATCCATAACAAATACTTTACTGGTGAAATGGGATCATAGGGAGGGTAATAATATATCTAAACCCAATTGAATTTAGTGATTATGAATTCAATCTTATATATCTACCTTGACTTATTGTGCTAAAACGAAAAGCCTCCTTTGAATAAGGAGGCTTTTCGTTTTAGCTTGACACAAGAATTGCCTTGTTGTATAAGTCAATCGAGCTTATATATCAAAAAACATACTATAATTTAAAATGGGTTCCTTTGATCGATAGAATTTTTAACTCAGTAGATAGCGCCCTATTTGATATTTTTGATGGTGCCACCATCATGATAGGCGGCTTTGGTGGAGCTGGCACCCCTCATAACTTAGTGATGGGGCTAATCAAAAGTAAGGCGAAAAACCTGACATTAATTTGCAATGGGTTTAACAATATCATTGTAATGAAAGATTGGCGCCGTATTTCGAAAGTAATCATGTCATTCCCAACCACCACTAGGAGCGGAGGTAAAGCCAACCCTATACTTGAAGGCATCGAGTCAGGAGAAATAGATGTTGAAATAGTCCCCCAAGGAGTACTTGCTGAGAGAATACGATCTGGAGGAGCTGGAATACCTGCATTTTTCACATTTACTGGAGCTGGCACCCTATTATCTGAATCAAAAGAGACTAGAAACTACCATGGTAAAGAAAGTGTTTTAGAGACAGCGCTCATAGCTGATTTCGCTCTGGTTCAGGCATGGAAATCAGACCGTATGGGAAACTTAGTATATAGAAAGACGGCTAGGAATTTTAATCCAATAATGGCAACCGCAGCTAAGGTAGTCATCGCTGAGGTCTCAGAATTAGTAACAGTTGGAGACATGGATGGCGATGGAATTCATACACCTGGAATCTTCGTAAATCGTGTAGTCAAAATTCAACCAAAATTAACAGAAATACATCAAGTTAAGTCCTGAGTAATATTTAAAAACTATAAAAATGGAAAGAATTGGATTAACAAGAGAATTAATGGCATTAAAGGCTGCAGAGCAGTTAGAAGATGGAATGTACGTAAATCTTGGGATCGGTTTGCCATCTTTAGTTTCAGACTTTATTCCAAATAATATAGAGGTAGTACTCCAATCTGAAAATGGCATTTTAGGGATGAGCAATATAGCAAAAGAAGAAGATTGGGATCCAGATCTTGTAAATGCAAGTGGAAATCCTATAAATGTTATACCTGGAGTTTCTTATTTTGACAGTGCCTTATCTTTTGGGATGATCAGGGCCGGGCATATAGATATATGTTTTCTTGGTGCATATCAAGTATCTGAACAAGGTGATTTGGCTAATTGGAGAACAGCAACAGAAACAAAAGGTGGGAGTGTTGGCGGGGCTATGGATCTTGCTGCCGGTGCAAAAAAAGTCATAGTATTAATGGATCATATTACAAGAACTGGGATACCCCGCATAGTAAAGGAATGTTCGATACCAGTAACAGCCAAAAAGGTCGTACGAACTATAATTACAAACTTAGCCCTTATGGAGGTTGCCGATAACAGATTAATTGTTAAGGAAATAGCACCTGGAATTAGTATTGAAGATATTAAATCATTAACAGAGCCTGACTTAATTATAGCCAAAGATATTCAGTATATGAATTTGTAAAATATATGGAACTATCAGAACAAGATATATTATTGATAAAACAGCTGATTGAAGAATCTGATTTCGATGAGCTAAGCTTATATATTGATGGACTCAGCCTCGAATTTAGTAAGGACCTACACTCATCTGATAAGGTTACAATACAAGATGATGTTCCTAAACCTAAACAAGGGAATTCACCATCGGCTAAACCTGCCAACGTACAATTAGAATCAACTCAAGATTCAATTCAAAAAGATTCAACCTCTTTTTCAAAGGTACTTACAGAAGAGGATACAATTTCAGTTGACGCACCTATGCTTGGAACATTTTATAGAAGCCCAAGACCAGGAACACCCCCTTTCGTAGAAATTGGAAGTTTAGTCAATGAAGATGATACTTTATGCCTAATTGAGGTAATGAAAGTTTTTAGTGCTGTTAAAGCCAAAATTAAAGGTGAAATAATTAGCATACCTGTTGATAATGGAACTTTGGTTGAATATGGACAACCTCTTTTTTTAATTAAACAAAAACCAAGTAAAAATAATGATTCATAATAATGAATACTATAAATAGAGTTCTGATAGCTAACAGAGGAGAAATCGCGGTTCGAATAATCAGAGCATGTAAAGAGCTTGGGATTAGCACAGTGAGCGCTGTTTCAGATATAGACAAAGAAAGTTTACCTGCAAAAATTGCTGACAATTCAGTATGTATAGGGCCGTCAAAACCGGAGGAAAGCTATCTTAAGGTAGAGGCTATTATCGCTGCCGCGTTGGGTACAGACTCAGATTCTATCCACCCTGGTTATGGATTTTTGTCAGAAAATCCCTTACTCCCCGATGCATGTGAAAAATATGGCATAAATTTTATTGGTCCATCTAAAACATCAAAACTTTTATCGTATAAGTTCACAAAATTTGGAT
>CAYTFF010000042.1:4464-9118 GCA_964437045.1 uncultured Dehalococcoidia bacterium | reverse complement strand
GAAAAACTTCTGCTTCACCATTTGGAGCTATATATGGGGCAAAAAATGCAGCAATACGAGTAATTTGTAAAAATAATGCCGTCGAATAATGTCATACTTCTATTCGTTGGCCAATATTATTCTTATGGCGATATATAAGACCTAGGATTGCAGCTTGCACTATTGAGGCGCTTGTATTCCAGTCTAGGTGTCCAATAGCTCTAAAAAGTTCTCCTCTTCCACCCTCCTGTCCTTGAATACTAGCAAACCCAGAAAGAATTTGTATATATTGATCAAGAGCCGGAGACTTTGCATATGGCCCCGCACTGCCAAATCCGGGACTAGAAATGTAGATGATTTTCGGATTAATTGCTGCTACTTCTTGATATCCTAAGCCCAGGCGCTCGGCAACACCTGGAAGTCTATTCTCTATTAAGATATCTGCCCACTTTGCCAAGGAATGGGCAGCTTTGAGGTCTTTGGGGTCTTTTAAATTAAGGGCGATATTCTTCTTATGTAGATTTGCATTAATATATGAAGGTCCCATTCCGTTCATCATAGGATCTGCATCCATAAGACCATCCCCATTTGGACCTTCAATACGGATTACGTCTGCACCCAAAAATCCTAGATATGCAGTAGCTCCAGGTCCTACTGCATAGGCTCCTATATCTAGCACTTTTACTCCGTTTAAAGGGCCGGTCATAAATGACTCCAAATATTTGGGATTTGATAGTATTTGAATGTCTTTTAATTATCATCTTTAAAGACGTATTGTCAATATTAACCTAGTCAGTTAGTCTGATGTTTTTCTCAAATTTGAATTTAGGATAATCTATCGGGGCTAATTTTCCAAAGGCCCGATGAAGATACTTGCTTTTGTAGTTTCTATAATTGTAATGTTGACAATAAGAATAATCAGTGCATAGGATGAGGAGGTATTATGACGAATAAGAAACTCTAAATTATGACTCTTGGGTAAATAGGAAAGTTATTAAAAAAGCAGTGATCCTTAAATTCTATAATTGCTAGGAGTATATGAATGATTATAGACACACATTTACACCATTACGAACGGGGATTTTTCTCTCCAAGATGGCTTGATTATGTAGCCTATAGCTGGGCTTTCAGAAATCCACCGTTTAATAAAGATCCCGCAATAGTTAGACCAAAAATAGAAGAAGGGTTAGAGGATGTAGGAGGTAATCGCCTGATAGAACATATGGACGAAGCAGGAATTGATGTTGGTGTTATTATGCCGCTGGACTGGGAAATAGGGTTTAAGGATAAGGCTGGGGTTACTATTGAGGAAATGCATGAAATATATGCTGACCTAGCCAAGAATTATAAAGGAAGATTAATAGCATTTGCTGGAATAGATCCACAAAGGGAAAATGCAGTAGATATATTCGATTGGGCGATAAATAAATTAGGGATGAAGGGACTAAAGCTATATCCTCCCACTGGGTTTTATCCGTTTGATAAGAGGGTTTATCCTTTATATGAGAGGTGTGAATCAATGGGTTTACCTATATTGATCCATACCGGTGGCCCGGGTATTGCTCTATTACCTTCAAGGTTTGCCAATCCAATATATTTGCAGGACGTGCAAGCTGATTTTCCAAAATTGAACATATGGATAGGGCATGCCGGCCATAAACTTTATCGGGAAGAGGCAATTCAAGTTGCTGCAGTTGCTGTGAATACATATCTTGAATTGTCGTTTTGGCAAGAAGTTGCGTATGAAGATGAAGAGCTTTTTATTAGATGGTTAGATTATGCTAGGAGAAAAGTAGGGGTACATCGCATAATTTGGGGAAGTGATCACTTTGCGGGTAAGCGGGTACGAGGAAAAGAGAGTTTGTTAAAATGGGTACGATGGTTCCATGATCTTCCTGAAACTGCTAAAAAGTATGGAATAAAATTTAGTCCTGAGGAAATGGAGATGATATTCGGTGGAAATGCAGCCCGATGTCTGGGAATCAAATAGTGTTAAGAAATTAAATCTGGAGGGGATAATGTATACGAAAATAGACCATATGGTAATAGTTGTTCATGATATTAAAGAAGCTGCTAAAGATTATGAGAGATATTTGGGTATTGCTCCTGATGAACCAATAGCTGAAGAGGATGGGCAGGGTTACTTAAAGGCAAGTTTTTCAATCGGAGAGACCAGAGTGGTTCTAGCCCAACCTATTACCGATAAGTATCAGGCTGGAGCAGCTATGAAACGTACGCTTGAAAGAAGTGGAGAAGGTTTACACAATTTATCCTTTGCAGTAGATAGTGTAGACAAAGAGATAGAAAGGATAAAAAATCAAGGCGATGTCCCAATCCCAAGTGCCCATAGTCACTCTTTTTTCTTTCATCCAAAAAAAATGCATGGAGTACTTGTTCAAATAATGGAATAAAATACTTTTTCCTGCACTGGATTTAGACTATGCACAAAAAATGGAGGTAAATAGTGGTTTCAGGATTTGACCATATCGATGTGGTTGTTAAAGACATTCATCAGGCGACTAGGGATTATGAAAGAATTCTTGGCATAAAGCCTACAGAAGTGGCGGTGGAACAAGAAGGCCAAGGTTTTACACAGAGCGAATTTCCGCTTGGAGATTCAGGCTCGTATATTTATATTGTGCAGCCCACTAGCGATAAATATCAGGCTGGAGCTGCGATGAAACGGACTCTTGAAAGGAGCGGGGAAGGCATACATGTAATTGCATTAACAGTAGATGTTGAAAACCTTATGGAACATGTTAAGAAAAGTGGAGAGGACGTGATTACTAGTAAACACAGTCACTCGTTTTTTGTACATCCAAAAAGATTGAACCGTGTACTTTATCAGTTAATGGCACCAAGATTAAGCAATGGCACAATAAAGGCCCCAGATTTTACCTAAGTATTAATTACTGTCAATAATCCTTTGGCCCGTTGCAAGTACTTGTATGGTGTATTTTATAGACGCCTGAATATTATCACCAAATGGAATAGGTGATGCAATAATCTCGGATGCTCCAATGGACTGTAGACGTTTAAGGCCTTCTATAATTTGATCTTGATCTCCGTATAAAGCTACGGAATCAATCATACGGTCACTCCATTCACCATTGTCTACTTCATCTAAGCCTGCAGCTCTAAACATATTAGCGAATTCGGCATTTTTTGGATTTGTAGAAACATGTTGTCGCATTGCTTCGCGTGTTTGCTCAATAGTTGCACCTGCCAGTACGGGTACATGTGCTATTAGTGGAGGAACATTCCGGTTCGTTGTTTTTGCTCCCACCTTCATTTGTGGG
This sequence comes from uncultured Dehalococcoidia bacterium, assembly GCA_964437045.1. GTDB lineage: Bacteria > Chloroflexota > Dehalococcoidia > Lucifugimonadales > CAYTFF01 > CAYTFF01. The sequence goes on along the minus strand of CAYTFF010000042.1, from coordinate 5,840 downwards.
AGTGCTACATCTTTCAAATATTGCCATGGACAGAGCCAGCTAATAGCTCCATCTGCCATACTCCCACATAGTTGAAATGATTTAGGTCCTAAAGCAGAGGCAATAACTGGGACATTAATTGCTGATGGCATTTCTACTTGGGCTTGGTAAAATTTTCCGTTAAATGAAACCGATCCTTTTTTGAACAGAGTTTTTAGAATTTGTAAATATTCACTTAATTGGGCTAGTGGTGAATTGAATGGATGTCAAATAGAAGTGTGCATAGTTTTTTTATGCAATGTACAAATGACTAGTCTAAATCGGAATCAACTAAGTTAGTCCAAAACCTGTACTTGTTGCGCGATTACTATAGGGTGTCTTGGTAATATCGGTACAATTGATGTTCCCATAAGTATTCGATCTGTTTGAACAGAGGAGGCTGAAAAAACGGTGAGCGCGTCCATGTTAATGAAGGGACCAGCATGTCCTGGTCCAGTTGTCATCCAGACAGCCTGAATTCCAAGTTCCTCAATATATTTAATGGTTTTTAGTGTCCCTTTGGTATCATTATTCATTGCCTTGGTTATTGGAATACCAATTGCTGTCATAGGAAAACCTCCGATAGTGCTGATCTTTAATATTTATCTCAGTTTTGAATAAGATATTGTCAATATAATAGGTGGTGTTCTATACTTTCGCCACCACATATGATTTTTAATCGAGCTACATGACATGATAGGAGGTCTCTACTATGACGTATGAAGGAATGTTAGCTGAAACAACAATGATAACAGGCCACAGAGGGCAAAGTATTTCGGCCTATTTTGCCCGACCGATGGGACCAGGTCCATTTCCAGGTGTAGTTCTAATGCATCATTTACCAGGATGGGATGAATGGTATCGAGAAGCTACGAGAAGATTTGCTCACCATGGGTACTTATCAATTAGTCCTAATCTTTATCATCGTGAAGGCCACGGGGACCCAGAAGATATAGGAGCTAAAGTTAGAGCTGCTGGGGGAGTGGCAGATGAACAAGCTATTGGTGATGGCCAAGGGGCAATCAACTACCTCCGTTCACTTTCAGTATCGAATAAAAAAATAGGCGTTTTTGGCACTTGTTCTGGAGGTCGCCATGCTTACCTGTTGGCATGTCGAGCTACTGGAGTTGATGCTGCTATAGATTGTTGGGGAGGAGGCGTAGTGATGTCTAAGGATCAACTTAATGATAAGCAGCCTGTCGCTCCAATAGACTACACCGTGCACCTTACATGCCCTCTCCTTGGAATTTTTGGTGAAGATGATCCAGCTCCATCACCAACTCAGGTTGCCCTTCATGAGCAGGAATTAATAAACCACAAAAATGCGCAGCAATAAACGAACACACTATGCACACAAA
>CAYTFF010000042.1:0-4454 GCA_964437045.1 uncultured Dehalococcoidia bacterium | reverse complement strand
AGAACCATGTTCTCACTATGGAAAAACTTTCCCATGCACAAAAAAAATTATCAGTTCCATAATTATCCAAATGCCGGCCATGGTTTCTTTTACTATCATAGACCAGGCTATAGAGCTGAGCAGACAGTCGATGGTTGGGGAAAGATATGGGCTTTTTTAGAGGAAAACCTTTGATTTTAGAATGTAGCTGGTAACAATGTTATATGAAAGGAGCTAATTTAATGTGCAGTTGGATTGTAGAAAAAGCTACTATAACTGGAAGTGGGAAAGGTACAGAGGGTTGGTTCCCTCTAACCCAAGCAAATGTTTCATTTGACCATCCTACTAACGCTTTTATGGAAAATAGCTTAAACATTGATTTCGTAAATCAAGATATCGGGCCTAGTGCGAGGATAGCAGTTGAGATAAGTGCTGATTCAGCCAGGAAACTAGTTAAAGCGATAGAAGGAGCTTTGGTAAACTGGCAAAGCCATCACGTTTAATAGGGAACAATCTCTATAATGGTAATTGCTGATTATTAAGGGTATGAAGTAAATTAACTAGCAGGAGTGGTTAATGACTCTTTTTGAGCATAAGCGCAAACAAGATTCTATATCAAAGGCCCCATTGGCTGCCCGAATGCGCCCTAGAAGGCTTGATGAATTTGTTGGACAAGAACACTTAATTGGTTCAGATAAGGTGCTCAGGAAAAGCATAGATGCTGATCAGATTCCTTCTATGATTATGTGGGGACCTCCTGGTAGTGGTAAAACTACATTAGCCAATATAATAGCGAACATGACAGGATGTCATTTCAGTGCAGTTAGTGCTGTAACATCAGGCGTTGCTGATCTTCGAAAGGTTATTCAAGAAGCACAGGATCGCCAAGGCATGTATAGTAAACGCACCATCCTTTTCATAGACGAAATACACAGGTTTAATAAGGCTCAACAAGATGTGATTCTCCCCCATGTCGAAGATGGATCAATTATCCTTATAGGAGCCACCACAGAGAATCCATCCTTTGAGGTCATATCCCCCCTGCTCTCCCGAAGTAGGGTATTTGTTTTAAATCCCTTAACTAATATCCAGCTTAGGCTTATTATTGAAAGAGCTATAAACGACAAGGAACGTGGGTTGGGAAATATGAAACCATACCTTACTGAAGAGGCAATAAATGGTTTGGTCTTACTATCTAACGGAGACGTTCGAATAGGGCTGAATGCTTTAGAAATGGCAACTAATGTTACTAAACCTGATGATCTAGGTAATAGGAATATAGACTTGGCGATCGTAGAGGATGCAATGCAACGGAGATCTCTTTTATATGACAAATCTGGAGATCAACACTACGATACTATTTCAGCGTTTATAAAATCTGTACGCGCCTCTGATCCAGATGCCGCTATATATTGGATGGTACGCATGCTTGAAGCAGGAGAAGATCCAATGTATATAGCTCGTCGGCTTATCATTTTAGCGGCTGAAGATATTGGTATGGCTGATCCACAAGGTTTATCTATAGCAGTTGCAGCTCAGCAGGCTGTTCATTTCATCGGTCTTCCAGAGGCAGCAATTCCACTTGCTGAAGCTACAATCTATTTAGCAACTGCACCCAAAAGTAATACTGCGTATAAGGCTTTAAATGAGGCTAAAAAGGATGTTAGCAATACTAGGAACAACCCTGTGCCAATGCACTTAAGAAATGCAGTCACATCTCTTATGGGCGAACTGGGTTATGGAAAAGATTATAAGTATTCGCATGATTATCCTGGACACTTCGCGGCAATGCAGAACCTACCCGAATCATTAAAAGATAGACGTTATTATCAACCTTCAGATCAAGGATATGAGCAAGAGGTGGTCAAAAGGTTAAATAAATGGTGGGGCAGCAGGAAAAAACAGGATACTAACTAGGTTTAAAATCAATTTAGAATCTCCTAAGAAGTTTCCTGCTTTTTGTATAAGGCTATTTGAATCCTTGGTGCCAAGCCTTGCATTATTAATCGTATGGAGTTCAAAATGACTAGGCCTCCGCCTAGTCCTACAGCAAGTGGTGCATTGATCAAATTAGCGATAATCCCTTCTCCGAATCCACCCATTGGTGTCATTCCGAAAGTAAGCCCATAGAAGCTAACAACTCGACCACGCATCCTATTATCTGAAAGAATTTGGAGAAGAGTACTGAGCATAGCATCGCAAGATATGCCCATAGCAAGTGCTATTGCAATTAGCAGCATAGATAGGGGAAACCAAGTAGAAATAGAGAATAATAATATAAACAGACCAAATCCAAGTGAAAAAAGAACTACCCAGCGTCCTTTATTCTTTATATCTCCTAGACTAGCCATTGTTAATGTTCCTATCATAAGGCCAATCCCAGATGAGCTTGAGAGCAATCCAAACCCCGATGCCCCTACGTCTAATACATCTCTAGCCATAACTGGAAGCATAGTGATATGAGACCATGCGAAAGCCTCTACTACTAAAGCCATTACTATTAGAGAGCGAAGAGTTGGTTCTTTCCAGACGTAAAAGAAACCTTCTTTAAGGTTTTTCCATGGTGCTATCTGTTCTCTAATGACATTTTCGGGGTATCCCATTCTGAGCCATGCCAAAATAGCTAAGATAGCTGCTGCTGTAACCAAAATATAAACGCTGCCAAGGTTAGCTTCACTAATTATAAAACCAGCAACTGAAGGAGCAACTATTTGAACAATACCATTACCCATTTGTGAGGCTGCAATTGCATTAAGAAGTGCCTTTTTCCCGGTAATATCCATAGTCAGAGTTAAGCGAGACGGCATGTTTATTGTGTGTGCTATACCTTGAAGTAGTGTTAAGGATGCGATATGCCACAGTTGAATTAAACCTGAAAATGTTAAATAGGCGAGAGTAATAGCAATGGCAGTCATAATTAATTGGGTCACAATTAAAAGTTTTCGTCTATCAAGTCGATCAGCAATAACTCCTGCAATAGGACTCATAAGAATTACTGTAGCACCACGAACTCCGGACATTGCCCCTACCCAGAATGGTGAATCAGTTATTACAAGTACGAGCCATCCCTCTGCCATAATAAAAACGACACGTGACATAAAGGACATAGTATTTCCTGCCCAAAGCCACTTGAATGCAGGTATATGAAAGGCCGCAAACGTTCTATCAAATAAATGAGGTGATAGTTTAAACCCTCTATAATTACTTTTCACAACGTAGGCGTTATCCTTAGGTTTAAGTTGGATTCTATTAAAGCTTAGTATTAATATTAAATAGCTATATATTACGGGTAATATATTTAGCCTTAATTCTGACTACTCATAACTTTCATGGTGGCTGTCAGGGCAAGATCTATATCCTCTGCATTAATACCATAGTGAGTTACCATACGAATTCTATTAGAGCCATTAAAAGATCCTAATATTCCTGCCTTTGCCAAATCCTTAAGCATGTTAAGCGTATTTCCATTATCTAAACTAAAAATCACTATATTAGTTTTAATATTAAGAGGATCAATGGATATTCCTGGTATATTTGCAAGTCCATGTGCCAACTTTTTAGCATTTAGGTGATCTTCTTCAAGTCTATCTATCATTGTATTAATTCCAACGATCCCAGCGGCTGCAATTATTCCTGCTTGTCTCATGCCGCCTCCTATCATTTTACGTGCTTTTCGAGCACGATCAATAAAATTACGGGAGCCACATAAGAGTGATCCTACCGGGCAACTTAAACCTTTGGATAAGCAGAAAGATACTGAATCTACATCTGAAGTCAATTTTTGGGGCTCGATTTTTAAATACACAGAGGCGTTTAAAATCCTAGCTCCATCCATATGTACTGGTATTTCATGGGAATGAGATATATGAGCTATGTCTGAGATATCTTGTTTTGTGAGCAATCCGCCGTTGCAACGGTTATGTGTATTCTCTATGCATACCAATCCTGTAGTTGGAAAATGTATGTTGTCTCCACGGATTGCTGATTTTATGTTATTAAGATCCATCATGCCACGAGTGTCATTAATAACCGTATTAACCTGTACCCCCGCTACTGCAGATGCTGCCCCAACTTCGTTATAAAAAATATGCGATTCGTTTCCAGTTATTATCTCATCACCTCGTTGGCAGTGGGTAAGAATGGATACAAGGTTAGCCATGGTGCCACTAGCCACAAATAGCGCTGATTCTTTCCCCATTAGTTCAGCAGCCAATTCCTGTAATGAATTAACGGTAGGGTCATCACCCCAGACATCGTCGCCAACTATAGCTTCAGCCATAGCAGACCTCATTGATTTCGTGGGATGAGTTACGGTATCGCTCCGTAGATCTATAAGAGGCATAGACAACTCCGCGCAACGGTAAATGAGCACTGATTTTAACACTAGTGCTTGCCAAAAGCCATATGTTTACATAACATTAATCTAAATTGATATGAGACAAACTAGCATAGGTTTCAAACATAAGGGGCTATCT
>CAYTFF010000041.1:9245-9559 GCA_964437045.1 uncultured Dehalococcoidia bacterium | reverse complement strand
ACAACTTGCAAATACAGAACGACGACTTCGCACTGTTAAAGGGCAAGCAGAAAAGGCAAGGAAGTTTAATAGCCTAAACACTCGTTTTCAATTTCTAAGAAAACACGTGACCCTTGATACATATCATGAGCTGAACAATCAACTCATGGGTCTAACTAGTGCAAGCGAATCGCTTGAAAGCGAACGAAAAGAAATTGCTAGCCAAATTGTTGACCTTGAAGATTCTAAGCGAGATTGTGAAGTCCAACGGCATAATTTACACACAACGCATCAAGCATTAATCCAACGTTCAACACAGTACGAAGCTTCTGATG
>CAYTFF010000041.1:5174-9235 GCA_964437045.1 uncultured Dehalococcoidia bacterium | reverse complement strand
TCATTGACAAGCTGGAAAGAAAAATCGAAGATTATCGAGAGCAGCTTGCAACAGAGCGTAGCACAATGGCAGAACTTAAAAGCAAAGAGGTCGCGCAAGGGGGAAGGCGAGAAGAAGCAGCAGAAGACATCGCTGCTTCAGCTGAAAAAATGGCAGATATCGAACGTGAAATTGATGTGATTGCAGAAAAATACACTCAATCTCAACAAACACCAATCATGCTCACTGAGACTTTAGCGACAATCCAAGATAATATTGAGGTTAAAAGCGTTGAGCAATCACAATGTCATGCTATTGCCGGTTCTGCAAAAGAACGACTTTCAAACTTAAATACCCAAAACAAAAAAGCGTCTGAACAACAAGAAAAAGCTAATAATGAGCTTGCAGTACATATTCAACTGACTGCAGCAACTCATGAAAAACTTAACGAGGTGAGGCTTATTGTTCAGCAGCACGAATCTGCCCTTTCAGCTCATGACAGAGCCGCGCATGCCCTCGGCGAACAAGCAAAAAATCTTGCAACAGAATTGGAAGAGCTCAGGCAAAAACGTGCCGCCTCTGGCTCTCGTTTACATTTGCTACAAGAGATGCAACAGGCTCGTGAAGGATTAACAGATGCCGTAAAACACATTCTTGATAATAGTGACTCATTCCCTCAAATCCGGGGCCTACTAGGCGATTTTATCGATGCTAATCATGCTGACGCCCATCTCGTCGAGATTGCCTTGGGAACCAACATCCAACTTCTGCTCATTGACAAGCAAGATTCTGTCGAAGCTGTCGAAGCATCGCTTGAAGATATTAGTGGACGGGTTGGTCTAATTGCGCCTGCAATATCTGGAATTGTTTGCTCAGGACTACAAGCAAATCAAGCAACTCCAATACTCTCACTAATACAAATCAGCCCGGTCGCTAAAGAGGTTATTTCAAATCTCCTCTGCAACACTGCTGTAACAAGCAACTTAGAAATGGCCAGGTCTCTTCAGAGGGAACATCCTCAATGGAGGTTTGTTACGAAACATGGAGAAATTTTAGAGGTCGATGGACGAATTTTTGTAGGCAAAACTACCGCCGGTGATCAAAAAGGATGGCTAACTCGCAAAATTGAAAGCAATGCATTGACTATTGAAGTAAAAGTTCTTGATCAACAAATTGAACAATTTCAAACGCAACTTAGCGATTTGTTACACGAAAGTGAACAGGCAAAACAGCAACAACGAGAATCCACCGTATTAATTAAGAAAGCGAGAAATGAAGAGGTTGAAGCTAAACATCAATTACAAAGAATACAAAGTGACATTGAACGATGTAAACGGCTTGTAACAATCACTCAAAATGAAATTGATGAGTTATCTAAACTAATCTCATACAGTGAAAGCCAACTCTCTGAAGCGGAAGAAAAAATAATCGCAATTGATTCAACAATCGAGGAGATCGCCGCGGAACGACAGGAAAAACGCGATGCTCTAGACAAGGCGACCACCTACTCCCAAGAGATGTCTGAAAGACTTACCGCAATTCGTATCGAATTGGGCAAAGCAAGTGAAAAACACGAATCAAACCGAAGTGAACTAAGGCATATTGATGGGTCAATGGCTGAACTAAAACGCCAACACCAATTAATCCAAGATCAAATTACGCGACGACTAAGTCAGCTTGAACAAGCGGAGGCTTCGCGAACTGACAGCCAAGAAGAAGTTCAAAAATGCACGACCAACTTACAGGATTGCCAAGATGAGTTAGATGCTTTCAACGAAAACGTAACCAAAGCTAACAATGCCGTAGAATCTGCAAGCATGAGGCTTAATGCGGCCAGAAGCAAGGGTGCAATCATTGATAAAAGATGGATGTCCATTGAAACAAGTAAACGTGAAGCAGAAATTAAGCGAGAAACTGTCGAAGAACGCGCAATTGAAGATTTAGAGATTGACATCAGCATGCAATACAACACATGGAAAGAGCGTGCGTCTGAAAACGATCGACCTGCTGAAAATCGAGAAGAAATGGACGAGGAAGCAAAAGAACTTCGGGATGAAATTAAGAAACTTGGCAATGTTAATATTGATGCTATTGAAGAAGAGAAAAATCTAGAAGCGCAAAATGTAGACTTAGAAAAACAAGTTATTGATATTGATGCATCTGCCACTTCATTAAAAACTTTGATTGAAGAACTTTAAGAATTGAGCAAATCTAGTTTTGATGAGACATTTAATATTATCCGCTAACTTTTTTCAAGTCCACAAGGCATGTTTAGACAACTCTTTGGCGGCGGGAGCGCTGACATTATTATGTTGCCTGATGAAGAAGGCAACATTGACTTACTCGAAGCAGGTATTGAAATTAAAGCAAAGCCACCTGGAAAACAGCCGAGAGTTATCTCGCAGTTAAGTGGCGGCGAACAAGCAATGACTGCCGTAGCGCTGTTGTTGAGCATCTTCAAAGCTAAACCATCACCTTTCTGTGTATTAGATGAAGTTGATGCAGCGCTTGATGAAGCCAATACACATCGATTTGCTCGTTCAATCCATCATTTCCTTGACAATAGCCACTTCATAGTTATTACTCACCACAAACGTACCATGATGGAGTGCAATAAGTTATACGGAGTCACCATGCAAGAACGCGGCGTTTCAAAACATGTTGCTGTATCAATTGATGAAGTAAATAATGATGGCGAGTTTACTATGTCTAATCAAAAAAATAATGATGAGCTACCAACAATAGAAGTCCCTCAATCAGAAGCTACTAAACAAACTGTCTAATAGTTTCCCACACAGCCATTAACTCTGGCGAAGGATTGCCAAATTCAACAAAAGGGTTTGGAGTGTTAAATATATGATTCCCTCCACCAATTGGCACAAATAGCGAATCATGAGCAATTTCTCGCCCATGTTCGATTGGCACACTGGTATCTGAATCACCATGAATAATTAAGGTTGGGATTCTTATTCCAGAGACAAGATCAAGTAAGTTATGTTTGTCTGGCGAATCCAACTGCTCCTGCAGATAATTAACCCCTACTTGCAATAATTGCCCCGTTCGAGAAGAAGGGGAATTTAAAAATCCATTACTTAGCAACTGCTCTTGCTCCTCTAAGGACAGAGACAGGCATGTCGATGGAGCTGAGAGAGAAATTATTTTATCTGGGATTATATTTCCTCGACCAACAGATAATAAGCAACTAACTCCTCCCCGAGAATGACCAATTAAATAGAAGGGCAATCCTTCTTGACATAATGTTTCAGATAACACCTTAAGGTCCTCAACCTGTTTATTCCACGTATCTCGCATAAATAAATCTGGTCGTTCAAAATCGTCGATGCCCTTCAACATGCCCTAATGCGAAAAGTTAAAACGATGGGTTGTGATTCCAAAAGAAGCCAGTTGATTTGCAAGCCACGGGAACATGCCGTAATCTTTGTAGCCTTTAAAACCATGAGCCACAAGGGCCACAGCCCGCTGTAGTTTGCTACTAGATAAATGAGTCGTGCCATGTATAAACTCGCCATGAGCACCCTTAAGAATCCAATCATTCGAGTTCATTTCAACATACTACCCCAAAGTTTGTGACAGTGAATTAAGATGCAGGAATGGCAACTAAGTCCATAAAAGCAGATTGCGTAATATTTGGCGGAGGCGTATCTGGTCTTTTTATATTAGATCAGTGTCTCGAGTCAGGATATTCCTCAATCCTCCTTGAGCCTAACGCTCTTGGTACTGGACAAACAATTAGTTCTCAGGGGATCCTTCATGGTGGTCTAAAGTATGAGATTGAAAAAAAACTGAATGATGCTGCCCTTAACCTCCAAGAAATGCCAAACATGTGGAGAAACGCTTTAGCTGGAAATGGACCTTTAGATCTTTCGATGGTTAATCTCCGCGCTGATTATTGCCACCTTTGGGGAACTAACAAATTTAGTTCAAAAATTGGTTTGACTGGTGCTCGGCTTGCACTAAATATCAAGCCGAAATCACTTAATAGAGAAGATTATCCTAGGTGGTTCTCTGGTCCTTCAGGTCATGTTGCTCGATTAGATGAACAAGTTATTGAGCCCGGTAGC
>CAYTFF010000041.1:0-5164 GCA_964437045.1 uncultured Dehalococcoidia bacterium | reverse complement strand
AGACATTAAACCCCATTACTAATCAAAAGATTAATCTCCAGCCAACTCAAATCATCTTGGCTGCAGGAACTGGAAATGCAACGCTTCGAAAAATGTTGAATTTACAAAGCGGAAAAACACAAGAGCGTCCTTTACACATGATACTCGTACGAGGCAAACTGCCTAAAATTAATGGGCATTGCATTGATGGCCATAAACCAAGAGTAACAATAACTACAACAATAGACAAAGCCGGAAGAACAGTCTGGCAACTAGGCGGACAGATTGCAGAAGATGGAATTCATATGAGCAACCATGAATTAATTTGTCATGCAATTGCTGAAATCAAAAAAGTGCTACCAGATGTCGATATCTCAGATACAGAACTATCAACCTATCAAGCTTATCGAGCAGAAAAAGCAAATAGACAAAAGCGACCAAAAGATATCAGTGTGCTTCAAGATGATGCCATTCTGACCTGCTGGCCAACGAAATTAGTATTAGCGCCAAAACTTGCCGCAAAAGTGGTCAACTTGCTTGCGCCACCAAAATATTCAATTAAACAAGATATTGTAAAATTACGATGGCCAAAACCAACAATCGCATTGCCCCCTTGGGAAATAGATGCTCCATGGCACAAGAAAAGTATTATTTCAAATGAGCGTTAATCTCACACAACCTTTAAGTAAATTAGGCTTCGGCGCATTCCACATTGGACGAATTCCAGGATTAAAATATGCTTCACAGGGATCACCAATTCCTTCTGAAGAAGAAGTTACTCGTCTTTTGCACCAGGTAATCGATTGTGGAATTACATTGGTTGATACTGCTCCAGCATATGGATTAAGCGAAGAGCGAATTGGTAAATCGCTTCATAGTCGAAGGATGGAGTTTAATCTTTGTTCAAAAGTAGGCGAAAATTTTAATGACGGCAAATCTATCTTTAGTTTTGCCCAAAAGGAGATGCGCAACTCTCTTGAGCAAAGTCTACGGCGATTAAATACTGAATACTTAGATATACTTTTAATCCATGCACCAGAAAATGACTTAAGTGTATTAAATGAAACGGATGCTATAGAAACAATGATTCAATTTAAAAATGAGGGCAAAACAAGAGCGATTGGCTTTAGCGGAAAAAGTATGGAAGCTCAAATGCATGCTTTAGAATGGTCTGATGTAATGATGATCGAATATAGTATTGCTAACCAATCTATGGAAGCACTAATTAGACAAACTAATGAAATGAATAAGCGTGTACTTATTAAGAAAGCTTTGCAAAGTGGTCATTCACCTGCAAAAAAATCTATTCAATTTTTACACTGTAATTCACCCGTCCAAGATTGCATTGATTGCACTGTAATTGGAAGCAAAAACGCTTCTCGAATGAATAAAAATGTGGAAGAGTTTATTCGCCTTGGATTGTTGAGGGATTAGGTATATATTTTATAACTTGCCCAATTCGCAAATCACCCACATCCTCATCTTCAATATTGTTCCAATCTTGAAGTTCTCGCCATCTCGACTCTTTGTCAAGAATTTTTTCGGCAATTCTGCTCAGCGAATCGCCTTCCGTCACCGTATATAATTGAAATTCTTCCACCTTCACAACAACTGAATTTTTGTTCTCTATAACTTCTAGATTTGCTACTTCATCCGTTTCGTCGGCATCTTCAACAGTTGGCTCAGAAAGAACAGTAAGAAAATCCATCATCTTCCCGCTAATTACTGGCTCACTAGTCACTGAACTATCTTCAGTAACAAACCCCCCAGATTGAGTATCTGTTGGCAAATCAAAATTGCCGGACTGATGTGGAGGCGGAGTCATACCGTAATACACCACCATTGCAGCAAGCAGTAATACACACATTGACAAAATCGCTTTATTTGTTCCCGACATATGGATGCCCTCCTTGGCAACTAGACTAAAAATCGGCTTTTTTACCAATAAAACTTGAAATCAATGTGTTTTTACTTATGAATCTGTCCCTGAAGCCGATGGTTTAGCAATATCGCCCTTTTTAAAGACAAGAGGCGCTGCAATGGCTACCGAACTATAAGTTCCTACAAGAATACCTATAAGTAGTGCAAATGCAAATGGTCGAATACCACTGCCTCCAGCAGCATAGATAATAAGGACCGCAATTAATGTGGTAATTGATGTTAATACTGTACGACTAACTGTTTGGTTAATAGAATCATTAACATTTTTCTCAGTTGGCAAAGGTCTTTTGCCCCGATTTTCGCGAATGCGATCCAAAATAACAATTGTATCATTTAAAGAATAACCAATAACTGTCAACAACGCTGCTATAACACCCAAGTCTATCTGAAATGATTCGACCTTAAGGTTCTGGCTAAAGAAAGCTATGTTTGCAAGGTAGCCAGCAAGAGCTAACGCACCAAGCGTTACTGTTACATCGTGAACCAATGCAACAATGGCTGCTAAAGAATACCTTAGCGAACCAAATCTAAACCAAATATAGGCAAGAATGCCAAGCAAAGACAGGATAACAGCGACAATAGCGTTGGCCTTTAGTGTGTCTGCAATTTGCGAAGAGAAACTACTCACTTGTTCCAAACTTTGTGGCTGGGAAAGCGCGGTGGAAACTAATTCCCACTCATTTGCCGCAACTTTCTCATCAACAATTTCTGGGGTGTTACTGAAATAATTCATGTTTTGATCATAAACAGCAACTGCTATTGATGTAAAACCACCTTCACCTCTTTTAACACCGAAGACCTCGTAATCACGGGCTGCTGCTTGTTGCGCATATTCAGGTTGCTGTCGCATACGATTAATGCGACGCTTCACTTCATCGATGCCAACTGGAGGATTAATTTTTTCAACAACTACTAATACACCACCACGATATTCATTAATTGCGCCGCGAGAAACGCCCCCAATAATATCACTAACCGTTTCTGCTCCTTGTGGTATTGGCTGCGTATACTTTTGATATGCCTTTGTGTTCATGCCCTCAAAAACAAGCGATGGGGGAATGTCGAGATCATTGCCAAAAGCTTGCGTTATAGCTTCCACAACAACTGCAGTTACAACTGTATCGTCATTAATCCCGGGCGGATTGGCTACTTTTATTTGAAAACCATCTGAAACCACCCGCCCTGATCCATCAACTTGCGTTTCCCCAATAGTTAATACGGTGGCTCCAGCAAGCTCAGCTAAAATCTTTGCTTCTGCAGAATCGCCTTCTACAGTGTTGCCAATTTCATGCACACGAGATTCAACTGAATTCTCACCTGTGTGTGGCAATAATAATCGGCTATCGTCAGTCATCTTTGTTTGCATTGACATCGACACACCCCCACGGAACTCTGTGTCAAGCAATGAAATGCCACGATCGAGAATAAGCCATGCAGAACCAGCACAAACTAAAAAACTCATCGACCAAAAGACTTTGCGCAAACTAACCCAATTGATTGCGGGGTGCAATAATCGAGCAATTGCAGGAATCACAGTGGGTAACATTGATAATTTTCGTACCCCAAATACTTCCGTGTAAAGAGAAAATATTAGTCGGGTAACAAATAGTGAAGTAAAAAGCGTCGCGACAATGCCAATAGATAAAGTTACCGCAAACCCCTTGACTTCTGTTGTTGCTGTTTTGTACAAAACAAAACACACAATGAGATTTGTCAAGTTAGCATCAATAATAGTTGCGTACACTTTATTGTAGCCTTCGCGAATTGCTTCTTTTAAATTTCTTGCCCCGGCTTCAATTTCTTCTCGAATGCGTTCGTAAATAAGCACGTTCGCATCAACTGCCATACCCATAGTTAGAACAATTCCAGCCAAACCTGGCAATGTGAACGTCCCATCAATCAGAGCCATTATTCCAAAAATTAACAAACCATTTGCAAGCAACGCAAAATCTGCAACGCATCCTGCAATCATGTAATACAACAACATAAAGGCCATTACTGCGATTACTGACCAACCAAGTGCAGACAACCCTCGGTTTAAATTTTCTACACCAATTGTGGGTCCAATAATATTTACTGCAATAGGGTCGTGACTTAATCGCGCCTCAAGTGATCCTGCTGCAAGGACTCGCAATAAATAATCGATTTCATCCTGTGCAAAATTGCCTGTAATTTGACCATTGCCATTAATTTGAGAATTTAAATTTGGAGCTGTATACACTTGTCCATCAAGAACAATTGCCATTGGCTCATTAATGTGTGGACCAGTCATTCGTCCCATGAAAGAGCCGCCAGAAGCATCCAGCCGGAATGCAACTGCTGGCCTACCAAACTGATCTGCTGTTTCATATGCACTAACTACAGACCACTGCTTGCCTGCTTTATGAGTCATACTTCTTGCATCATCGTCATACAACAATAGAAAAATAGCGTCGTCATACTCTGCTGCTTCTAAATTGCGAAGAGCAAAGTAACCCTGCGGATTATCGAGCATTGATGTTAATTGGGCTGGTGTTTCATACCATTCTTCAACATCATTAATTGGAAACCATGATGCGATTGGTGAATCTGTATTATCTGGACCAACTTCAGCCAACTGTAGCCTCAAGTCTTCTATGTTAAATCCTTCTGCTTTGCCTGTTTGTACAGCAATTCTAAAATCAAGTACGCCGGCCCCTCTTAACATTCGTATTAAATCTTCTGGATCGTCGAAACCAGTACGTTTATTTTGATACTCGTCATATGAATCAACTAGATTACGCAATTGGCTTGCTAACTGGGGATAGGCATTCTCGAGCTCTAAAAGAGCAACATCCCGCGGGGCAGCGCCACGCAATATCTCATCAGTTTGCTCATTTCGACGAATTGCTCCATTCTCATCTCGAAGTGGTGCACCAAGCAGATCAAGCTGAAGTAAGCGAACTACCTCATTGCGATTTAGGCTCATATCGAGCAGCAGTTCTCGTGCATCTTCAAATTCAATTTCTATATCAGCAAGTTGCTGTTCTAATATGACATCTTCAGGTTTGGCGGCCAAATCCGACGAAATAGCAATCAAGCTATCGTGCAAGGCTTGGATAGAAGCAACCAAAATACCACGATTACCTTCATCGCCAAATACTTCTACTGCACGCCCTTCGGAAAGCGACTGGTCCAATGAGCTCGGCTTTATTTGCGAATTTGAGAGCAACTCATCAAGTTTTACTCTATAAGCTGATGCTAACTCTTTTACCTCTGCACTTGG
>CAYTFF010000040.1:0-9581 GCA_964437045.1 uncultured Dehalococcoidia bacterium | reverse complement strand
AGACACCGTGGAGTCTCATAAAGCTTTTATAAAAAAATTCGCGCTGACTTTCCCTCTTTTAGCTGACACAGATAAAAAAGTAGCGAATGCATATGGGGCTTGGGGAGAAAACACGATCAGAGGCATCAAAAAAATGGGCGTTTTACGCATGACGTTCCTTATAGACGAAGCTGGGAAAATTGAAAAAGTATGGCCAAAAGTACAGCCAGAAGAGCACCCTGGTGAGGTATTAAGGGCAATTAAAGCTTAGCCATAGTTACCAAATATTATATATAAACCAATTTTGCCTTTTTAAAAGCTTCTGCTATTTCAGAGGAATATGCTGTAATATCTTCACAAACAGCATAACGTATATAAAGAGGCTCAAAGTGTACACCAATAATTCCCGAGTGTTCCATCATCAACAGATTAAAGTGTTCAGCGCTCTCTATTTTCTGCCCAAATGCTTCTTTTGGTACCATCCAAAGGGTGAAAAAGCCCGCTTCAGGCTTTATAGCAAGCTTCAAACCCCCATCTATTAAGATATCTATTAATAAATCCATTCTAGTTCTATAGGTTTCCCTAAAACCTAGAATACCTTCCCAATCGGAGTTAACACTTGCATTAACACCTGCAGCCATAGGAGCGACAAATCCTTCATCTGTATTGCCTTTTATAACAGATATGTCACTAATAAAATCAGGTGAGCCGGCGATAGCTCCTACTTGCCAGCCAGTTGCATTACCGACAAGCTTTGCTGCCGTGAACGCTTCACACCAGGACAGTTCCGGAAACTGTACTGCGACTTCCGTTAAACTACAGGATTCATCAGAGTGAGATAACCCATAATATGCGGCATCATTAAATAATCTAATACTATTTTCACTACAGTACTCACAGAGATCTTCCCAGTATCGTTTATCAGAAACTCTCCCTGAAGGATTATGTGGGTAATTAGTCATTATTAATTTTGTGTCTGATTCAATATCCTGTAATCGAAATCTGAAGGTGTTTGCAACATCAATTAACAACGGATAATTTGTTAAACCTAAATAAGTACACCAGTTTTCTATAAACGTGTATCCTGGTTTAGTCATAGTACCAATCTTTAAAGGTTGATTCCAACTCCCGCAAGCGAGCGGGATTAATCCTAACATTCTCTTAATCCCAGGTATTGGAAGAAATGAGACTTCCTGATTAAGCACGGTTTTTATCATAGATTCTACAAAGTTTTTAGAAAATCCAGGGACGCCCGGACTGTCATTGTATTGATACCTATGCATATCTTCCTGTTCACTCATAACAGCCTGCGCGGCGGCCTGACGAGCACTAAGTAAGGCAGGACCTCTTGGTTCTCCTATAGATAAATCTACGAGCTTCATTCCTTGGTCAAGTAACTGGCTACGCTTGGCCCTGATACCTTGAAATAGATTCGGCTTGGCTTTTGGAAGCCATGAATTTCCCATATTTCACACAGTCTCCATAGTTGAAATTAACATTAATAAATTATATCACTATTTTATTAGCTAAGAATTAAACAAGGAAGTCTTCTATCACCTTCAAAGACAACTCAACTCCCAAAGCCAAGGCTCTATCATCAAAGGCAAATCTGGGTTGATGGTGTACTTGCGGGCCAATATCTTGATCAGCGACTCCTAAAAAGTAGAAGCATCCAGGAGCCTCCTCCAAAAAATAAGCCATGTCATCAGCACCTGCAATCCTAACTTCTGATATGTAGTTCTCCCCAACCAAGTCAATAGCCCTATCCATTACCAGTTGTGTGAATGAAGGATCGTTTATAACTGGAGGACAGTGAAGAGCATGACTGAATTTATAACTGGCTCCCATAGAATCAGTTATACCTCTAACAATATTCTCTATTCTCTTCGGCATCTCTTCCATCAATTCCATATCGAAACTACGTATTGTCCCACTGATGGTAGCCTTATCCGAAATTATGTTTTCCTTTGTTCCAGAGTGAAAAGTGCCTATTGTCAATACAGAAGGTTTTAGGGGATTAATATTGCGACTCACTACAGTCTGTAGTGCAGTAACAATTTGGGCACCAATCACTATGGGATCAATAGTCTTATGAGGTGACGCCGCGTGTCCTCCGACTCCTAAAATCTCGATATTAAAATTAGCTACTGCTGCACAAGTTGCACCACTTGCAATTCCAAATGAACCAGATGGTAATTCAGCAGCAACATGTAACCCAAAAGAGTGGTCTACAGATGGATTCTTCATTACCCCTTCATCAATCATAGCTTTAGCCCCAGCTCCTACCTCTTCGGCTGGTTGGAAAACAAATTTGATATTCCCCTTCAATTTGTCTTTTTTCTGATTCAATATAGAGGCAAGAATGAGACTAATGGCCATATGTCCATCATGGCCACAAGCATGCATAACACCTTGATTTTCCGATTGATAATCAACTCCACTATCTTCTATTATTGGCAAAGCGTCTATATCAGCCCGGTATAATATGGTTTTACCTGAAGTTTTCCCTTCTATCACGGTAGAAAGACCAGTTTCGGCTAGCAATTGAATCTCTCCGAATCCTTCAGAATGCAGCCATTGTTTAATAAATCTTATAGTTTCAGTTTCATTCCAAGATAACTCTGGCAGTTTGTGGAAATGGCGTCGGAGATTTATCAATTCATCCAATCTATCCATAACTTCCCGGCGTATGTTTTTAAACCAAGGGACATGTCGATTCATATTAGAATTCCTACTTCCAAAATTAGCTGTAATTTAATAATAACAGAGAGCATATGTTCTTGCCTAATTTAAGTTATACAGCTAAAGTTTATTCTCATTGACCATAGTGAGAGTTACTAGTATCTTAATCCTGATACGATTAGTTTATACCCTCAATTGGAGAACAAATGCCCATCTTTAGTCATCGCTACTATATATCTTTTCCATTTTTCTACGGATGGATGATCGTTGGCATCGCTGCTTTAGCCAATATTTGCAGAGTTTCTAGTGCTGTTGAAATATTATCAATATTTATTCCTCATTTCATTGCAGAATTTCAATGGGACAGAACATTAATCTCAAGTGCAGTTAGCTTGGGTGGCCTTACCGGGGCTGCAGTTGCACCGTTTGCAGGTCGTCTTGTCGATCGGCATGGACCAGGGGTAGTTATCGCTGTAGGTAGTATATTAGTTGGAATAGGCTGTCTATCGGTCGGCATATTTCCTGGAGCTATTATGTTTATTTTGGGGTTTGGCCTAATGCGATTGGCTGGACAAGGGGTGGTTATGACTGCCTCTCCAGTGGCAGTGGCTAATTGGTTCATTAAAGATAGAGGTAGGGCAATGGCCCTAATGTACACTTTCTCCTATGCCGGTATTATTATTGCACCGCCTATTGTGCAATGGCTGATTAACACAGGAGGATGGAGGACTGGATGGATATCCCTTGCAATTTTAACTCTTATTGGAGGTGTGTTACCCCCACTTCTATTGATGGTTAGACGTCCTGAAGAAGTTAGATTACTACCCGATGGAAAAAGTAACTCACCTCAGCAAACTGATAATAAACCAAGCTTAAGTGTTACGGAAATGACAAGGGAATGGAGTGCAAACGAGGCCTTTAAAACCTCCGCAGTCTGGCTAATAATGGGATCAACTTTGCTATCTTCTGTTATGATTTCCGGTATTGGTCTTTTCCAAGTGCCATTTTATCTAGAACGGGGCATAAGTCCTACTATATCCGCAATTGTTATTAGTACTTTTGCTATTGGGTTAACAATAGGAAGTACCACTTTTGGATGGCTGACTGACAGATGGTTATCAACCAAAAAACTCATTATAATTTCACATTTGGGATTGGTTGGTTTAATTATCATGCTATTGCAAGTACAGAATGCTTTAATGGCTTTTGCTTTTGCTTTTTGGTTTGGTATTTTAATTGGCGGCCTATTTACAATGACACCATTAATGCTTGCAAATTACTACGGACGGATTGCTCTAGGTTCAATAATTGGAGTAGTACAGGTTGCCAAAGTAGGTGGTTTAGCCGTAGGGCCACTACTTATAGGAGCTTTTTGGGATCTGACTCAGAGGTATGAGGGAGCCTTCTTAATATTTGCAATATTATCAGGAATAGCAGCCTTACTTATGTTCTTTAGTCATCCTCCTAAAATGACAACAATAAAGAGCTTTCTCGAATAGGAGATGTATTTTTCAATTACTAGTGACCCGCGGATATAATTAAGCAGGTTTTAATACATTCCTCAGGTACTGACCAGTAGAAGAATAATCTAACTTAGCAATGGATTCAGGTGAACCCTCAGCTACTATTTCTCCACCAGAGTCACCAGCACCAGGGCCCAGATCAATTACCCAGTCAGCATTCTTAATAAGATCAAGATGATGTTCTATTAGTACTACCGTATTACCCGCATCTACTAATCTATGAAGTACGTTTAATAAGTAAGCACAGTCTTCGAAAGAGAGTCCTGTAGTGGGTTCATCTAATATATACAGTGTCTTACCAGTTGCACGTCGAGAAAGTTCAGTTGCTAATTTGACTCTTTGGGCCTCGCCACCACTTAGTGTTGTTGCTGGTTGTCCAAGTCTAATATAGCCTAATCCTACATCTTTCATTGTATTCAGCTTACTCTTAATTTTAGGAAAGTTCGAAAAGAAATCTAAAGCATCCAATACACTCATACTTAAAATATCAGCAATCGTGTTCCCTTTGAATTGAATTTCAAGGGCTTCCCGATTATATCGGGCACCATGGCAAACCTCACATGGTACTGTTACATCAGGGAGAAACTGCATTTCTATATGGACATACCCATCACCTGTACAAGCTTCACAGCGACCTCCCTTTACATTGAACGAAAATCTTCCGGGTTTATATCCCCTCATTCTAGATTCCGGGACCAAAGCAAAAAGCTCTCTTATTGGAGTAAAAGTCCCAGTATAAGTAGCCGGATTGCTTCGAGGAGTCCTACCAATTGGAGATTGGTCTATATTTACCACCTTGTCTATACTTTCTACGCCTTGTATAGTATCCGATTCACCAGGCTTATCCCTTGCTTTGTAGAGTATTTGGGCTAACTTCTTATAAAGAACATCATATATTAACGTGCTTTTACCTGAACCAGATACTCCTGTAACACAAACTAACATGCCCAGAGGTAAATCTACATTTATATTATTTAAGTTATTCTCTCGAGCTCCTTTAATGGATATTTTATCCCCATTGCTAGGCCTTCTTTTCATTGGTAGTGGTATTTGCCTACTCCCACTCAAGTATTGTCCGGTGACAGATTTATCACAAGACAATATCTTATTAAATGGCCCAGCTACAACCACTTCACCTCCATATTCTCCAGCACCAGGACCTAAATCGACGATATAATCAGCTGCTCGCATAACAGCTTCATCGTGTTCAACAAGAAGTATAGTATTACCAATATCCCGAAGATTTTCTAAAGTGTTTATCAATCTAGCATCATCAGCTGGATGGAGTCCGACCGTTGGTTCGTCACAAACATATAAAACACCCATAAGGCCCGACCCTATCTGAGTAGCCAGTCGTATTCGCTGAGCTTCTCCTCCACTTAATGTAGAGGCAGAACGGCCTAATGTTAGGTAATCTAGTCCAACATTAATCAAAAATTTGAGCCTACCTTCTATCTCTTTCAGGATTTGGTCAGATATAGCTATTTCTCTTTCAGACAATTGTTCATATTCTAATTCTAGTTTAGTTGATTGTGTAATCCCGCTAATACGTTGAATCCATTGAAGAGTTTCTTTAATCGACAGAGAAGTTATAGAGATAATATTCTTCCCATTAATAGTTACCGCCAGGGATTGGGATTTGAGCCGACTACCTTGACAAGTCGGACACGGCTGAGAAGCCATATATCGCTCAATCTCTCGACGGATATAATCGGAATCAGTCTGACGATAACGTCTAGTTAAATTGGGAATTACTCCTTCAAATTTGCTTTCCCATTCAAAATCAATTCCTCGACGACTTCGATGCCTCATGGTTACAGGAGAGCCTTTACTACCGTAAAGTATAAGGTCCAAATGTCTTTTGGACATTTTCTTAATGGGGATATTACTAGATATATTATAAGACTCAGCTAGGGAGGTTAACAGGCTGGTGTACCACGGCCTAGAAGGTCCAGAACGTGCCCATGGTACAACTGCTCCTTCAGATAAGCTGAGCTCACTATTTGGTATTACCAAGCTTGGATCAATCTCTCGTTTAATCCCTAGACCAGTACAACCATTACAAGCTCCATGAGGACTATTGAAACTAAATGTACGAGGTTCAATTTCCCCTAAACTAACATTACACTTTACGCATGCCAAGGACTCAGAAAATAGTATCTCCTCCCCTTTATCAATTGATACCAAAACAAGGCCGCTGGAAAGTTTAAGAGCAGTTTCCACAGAGTCAGCGACACGACCAGGTGAGGCACTTTCTCCTGTTTCAAGGCGATCCACAACAACTTGAATTGTATGCCATTTCTGCCTATCTAAGTTAAATGATTCACTTAAATCATGTATCTCGCTATTTACTCTAACACGAACGAACCCAGCCTTACGCGCATTTTCAAAAATCTCTTTATGCTCACCCTTACGTCTAGTTACTAGCGGGGACATTATCATTATTCGAGTTTTTGGAGGTAATCCTAAAATAGCGTCCACTATTTGTTGCACAGTCTGCTTAGTCACTAATTCCCCGCATTTATGACAATGCGGATGGCCGATTCTGGCAAAAAGTAGTCTCAGATAATCAAATATTTCAGTTACTGTACCTACAGTTGAACGAGGATTATGGGACACCCCTTTCTGATCAATGGATATTGCAGGAGAAAGTCCCTCAATATAATCTACGTCAGGTTTATCCATCCGGCCTAAAAACTGTCTTGCATAGGCAGATAAGGATTCGACATATCGGCGGCGACCTTCAGCATATATCGTATCTAGAGCCAGTGAACTTTTTCCTGACCCAGAAACACCTGTAATAACCACCAGTTTATTCCTTGGGATGGTTACATCGATGTTTTTAAGGTTATGCTCACGTGCACCCTTTATAACTATGTTTTTTAGGGGCATTTTAAACCTACACGGTCTGAAAAGAGTTATTACATTCTACCACTGTGTCAGAAAAAATGGGAGAGTGCTATAATCACTGAACATTTAACAAACTTCTAGGAATTATTTTATGTATGGGGAACTGTTTGGGCTAATAACTGCTTGGTCATGGGCCATAAGCAATATATATACTAAACAAATCACCCATCGACTTAGTCCACTAAGAGTTCTGACTGCCTACTTATGGATTTACACCTTATTAACTCTATTTGTAGCGTTTTTTATGGGAAGACTCGGAGGAATATTCAGACTGCCATTTGATACCGTGGCTTATTTCACTTCAGGATCAGTACTTGGATTTGGAGGTGATTGGACTCTATTTAAGGCATTTTCGGTAGGAGGAGGGGTAGGTTATACAATAACTACAGCTACGAGTATTTTTATTTTTACAACCGCTGTTATAGGTACACTTTTTCTTAACGAATCTATTTCTGTTCTCCAAATATCAGGCGGTTTAATGATTATCATTGGTATCTTTATTGCCAATGTTCAGCTTTCCATTCGTTCATTTACCTTAGCAAAAATCTCCGGCTTCTCATTCAAAGGATCAGCGTTCATATTTGCATCAACAACAGGATTTCTATGGTCACTGGGACTTCTTCTCTGGAATCAAGGATTAACTGAAACGGACCCAATAACGGGAGCAGCCATATCCAATTTGATTCCCAGCAGCGTATTTATATTGATATGTATATTTAATTCGAAAATCCGACCATTTCCAGTTGAACCTTTATATTTTTGGAAACTATTCATGGGAGGGTCTCTATATGGGCTAGGACTTCTAACATCAATACTAGCATTAGAAGCGTCCGGCATAGGATTGACTGCTATCTTAATGAGTAGTACTCCAATATTCTCAATACCTTTAGGGATCTGGTTCCTAAAAGAACAGTACACAAAACAAGGTATGCTAGGGTTGGTAATTTGTATAGTAGGAATAATTATCGTAGTCATTTAAAGAAAGTTAACTACTCAATAAAAATTATCTTAATATGACAAAATCACTTAATATTTACCAGAGTTGATCTGGCATTACTATAATCTCTATGGACACCCAGCCAACTTAATTGATATAATCTCCTAGCATTCTACGGAGGTGACATTAATCTTGCCGAATGGCGATCATCAGATGTCTCTAGACGGAGTTCCATCCCATTTATCTCAATCAGGACGGAGCCTTGAGGAAATAGCAAGGGCTATTAGACGCCATATCTTGAATATGACCTCAAATGCTAACAGTGGTCACCCTGGTGGATCACTTTCTTCAGTTGAGATACTTACTTCCTTATATTTTGGTAACATACTTCGCTACGATCCAAAGAAAATTGAATGGCCTGATAGAGACCGATTCATTCTTAGCAAAGGGCATGCATGCCCAGTTCTATATGGTGCTTTAGCTGAGGCAGGATATTTCCCTTTGGAAGAATTAATGACATTTCGTAAGATTGATAGTCGACTTCAAGGTCACGCCAATCCAAAAACGCCAGGTGTTGAAATGTCATCTGGATCCTTAGGTATGGGCCTTTCATTTGGATTAGGCGTTGCTTTATCTGGTCGACTGTCAAAACGATCCTACAGAGTGTATACATTACTTGGGGATGGGGAGTGCGATGAAGGTCAAATATGGGAAGCTGCTATGTCAGCCACACACTACAAAGCAGATAATCTTACTGCCATCGTAGATCGCAATAGAATTCAAAATGACCGTTCAACTGATCAAGTAATGCAGTTGGAGCCTTTTGTAGAAAAATGGCAAGCTTTTGGCTGGCATACCCAAGAAGTTGATGGTCACAACATCGAAGAGATTCTAGATGCATTAAATAAAACAACGGAAATAAAGGGCGTACCATCGGTAATAGTTGCAAATACTACCAAAGGTAAAGGCGTCAGCTTTATGGAAGGTAATGCAGGTTTCCATGGTAAGGCGGCTAATAAAGAAGAGCTTGTTGCAGCTTTGAAGGAGATTGGTTAAAGATATGCCGTTACTAGTCTCAACAAGAGAAACCTTTGGCAGCACTTTATTAGAACTTGGTAAAGAGAATGCCAACATAGTAGTGATAGGGGGAGATCTTAACAAGTCTACTTTTGCAAATATATTTGGAGCCCAATTCCCAGAAAGATTTTTCGATTTTGGGCCGGCCGAGCAAAACATGATGAGCGTAGCAGCTGGCTTTGCGTCATCAGGGAAAATCCCCTTTGTCAATACATTTGCTGTTTTCGCGACGGGGCGATGCTATGATCAAATACGAGTAGGAATTGCCCAACCACACCTAAATGTGAAAATCGTTGCAACTCATGCAGGAATTATAACAGGAGATTTGTCTACATTAAAGAAATCAATAGATATATCAATTTTGTTACTATATTCATCAATCTGTTCATTATTTAGAGAACTAAATTTTTCATGATAATGTAAAAGTTGACAAAAAGATTCAATCATATCTTTGTTTTTATATAATTTTTTTA
>CAYTFF010000039.1:5172-9639 GCA_964437045.1 uncultured Dehalococcoidia bacterium | reverse complement strand
AATATTTGGGCTAGAGGTATTTTCTGTTTGACCAACTGATTTAGTGTTACCTGATCTTACTTTTTTCCCTCGTTCATATATTATAGCAGTCCCAATAAATTTAAGGATAATGCCAAGTCCCATTAATTAGTTTATTTGCTCTCCTAAGAAGATTATAGCTGTTGCTACGGTATATGGGAGTTGAATGGAGCTAATTGTGCTTAATCTTGTTGCTCCAATGGCTCTTAGGGCTCTATAATTGCAATAGCGACCACCAACAAAATGCAGTATTCCCGCAGCAGCCAAAAGAAGATATTCATTCAGGGGGATATTAAATCCTTTAGGCAGCTGCCCAAATATAGTTGCCGATAAAGCAAATAAAGGTACTCCCAAAACAATCGACATATATAAACCTTGAATGATTGTTCCGGTTAAAACGCCTCTTCGTGTTGTGGTAACGCTAAGGCCGAAACTGGCTGAGGATAGCATGCCAAATAAAAATCCTAGCAATTCAATTCCTTTTTTGGGTTATCCAACATCTTATTACTTGTGTGGTTAGCTTTGAAAGTTGCCGCGCTGAATCTTGGTTGCCACCTTTCAGTTTTGTTGAGCTGTTGTTAATGGCGTGTACAGATTCGATTCCATGAGCGTAAACTGACTTATATCCTTCACCTAATGACCCACATATCGCAATAGTAGGTATTCCTCTTTGTTTCCCTTGCATTGCCACAGCAATTGGAGCTTTGTTATAAATGGTTTGTTGGTCCATCCTACCTTCGCCAGTAATTATAAGATCTACACCATCAAGTTTTTTATTTAATTCTAGAGTATCTAATATAATGTCTGCACCAGGCCTTAACTTCGCTTTTAGAAATGCTAAGCAGCCTCCTCCTAAACCTCCTGCAGCTCCCGCGCCTGGTATTTGGTCAATATCCACTTCAAGATCTTTAAGTACCACTTTCCCAAATCTAAAAAGGGCCTTATCTAGTTGTTTAACCATCGCTGGGGTAGCTCCTTTTTGAGGTCCATATATGTTAGATGCGCCTTCTATACCTGTAAGAGGGTTAGTTACATCGCACGCGACCTCTATATTACATTCCTTGAGCTCGGGTAACATATGTGAAACGTCAATTGTGCATAAATCAGTCAAGGGGCCTCCCCCAAAAAATAAATCTTTGCCATTTTTATCCAGAAGTCTTGCGCCAAGAGCCTGTGCCATTCCGGCACCCCCGTCATTTGTACCACTACCCCCAATGCATATAATGAATTTCCTTAAACCTGATTTAATTGCTTCAGCAATAAGCTGGCCTATACCATAAGTGGTTGCTCTAAGTGGATTTTTTCTATGGGGGGGTATTAATGCCAAGCCAGCAGCTTGTGCCATTTCAATAACTGCAGTCTCATCATCTCCCAGGATTCCCCATTGGGCGTCTAGTCGTTCTCCAAGAAGACCTATTACCCGATTGGATTTGAAATTACCTCCAGTTGTATCAATTAATGTTTTGAGCGTACCATCGCCTCCATCAGCTATTGGTAACAGTACTGTGCTAGCGCTTGGGAAGGCAGCTAGGACTCCTTTTTCAATAGCGAGGGCGACCTCTATCCCTGAGAGGCTTTCTTTAAATGATTGAGGGGCTATTAATATCTTCACAGAGCAATTATATACCAATCAAACGTTAATCTGATAGCTACCTATTGATCTCCCTATCTGATAAGATTCTTATAACATCAGGAGGGGTTAGATGTTTTCAAAAGATGAACTTAAGCGCCTAGTTTGTGAGGAAATTGACAATAATGCAAACGAATTGATAAACGTAGCAAAACAGGTTTTGGAAAATCCTGAGCCAGGATATCGAGAGGAAAAAACATCTAGGCTAGTAGTAGAGCAATTTAAGGCACTAGGAATTTCCCATAAGAGTGGTTTGGCACTTACAGGAGTGAAGGGAGTTATAGAAGGTGCTAGAGAAGGTCCTACTGTGGGAGTAATAGGGGAACTCGATTCCCTCATAGTAATTGGGCATCCAAATGCTGATCCGATGACCAATGCTGCTCATGCCTGTGGCCATCATGCACAAATAGGAATGCTTATGGGAGTTGCTACAGGATTAATTAAATCGAAGGTATTGGACCATTTATCTGGACGCGTAGCCCTCATGGCTGTGCCTGCTGAAGAATACATTGAGGTTGAATTTCGTGAAGAATTACGAAGACAAGGGAAGGTAGAGTTTCTAGGAGGGAAACCAGAATTAATAAAGGTGGGGGCTTTTGATGATGTGGATTTGGCTATGATGACTCATACCACCTCTAATATGAGAGAACGTAAGCTAGCTACAGGAGGAACCAATAATGGAATAGTGGCTAAAAGCGTTCAATTTATCGGTAAGGCTGCACATGCCGGAGGAGCTCCCCATAAGGGTATTAATGCATTGAATGCAGCTATGCTTGCACTATCAGCCATGCATGCTCAGCGTGAGACACATAGGGACGAGGATTCTATCCGAGTACACCCGATAATAACTCAAGGCGGTACGGCAGTAAACTCTGTTCCTTCTGATGTAAGGATGGAGACCTTTGTTAGAGGGAAAACAATAGCAGCTGTAGATGAAGCAGCTGAAAAAGTTGATCGAGCTCTCCGTGCGGGAGCTTTAGCGGTTGGTGGTAAGGTAAAAATAACAACACTTCCTGGTTATTTACCAATCAGTAATAATGAAGCGATGATGGAATTATGGAAGAGCAACGCTGTTAATTTAGTAGGTGATACAAATGTTGGGGACGTAGGTCATCGTGGTGGTTCTACTGATATGGGCGATCTAAGCCAGATAATGCCAGTCATTCACCCTTATGTGGGCGGAGCAGTTGGAAATGGACATGGATCAGACTACCTTATCAAAGATTATGCCTTAGCAGTGCTTACATCAGCAAAAGCTATGGCGATGACTGTTATTGATCTTTTGGCCGACAGCGGTAATGGTGCCAAGTCCATTAAGGCAGAACAAAAAGCTGCTATGACGAAGCAGCAATACTTGTCTTATATGCGAAAAATTTATAAGGAAGAAGTTTACCAGAACTAGTAATTGTTAGATTAATTCTAATGCAGTGTATGATTATGTTAATATCTTAATCTTCATAAAACTGAGTTTTAGCAATTTTGGTGTTCTTTGTGGAAATGACTTATATTTTTAGATGACTTTGTGCTTGTTGAACAATATCCATTCCTACTAACTCGCTCCAGCTTGCTGTAAGTTGTTTGGTAATTGAACCAGGAACTTTAGCAGCTAAAGGATTACCATTTATCTTAGAGACGGGCATTATGCAAAAACTGGTAGTAGTGAGAAATACCTCATCAGCTGTGTAGACTTCATATGGTTGAAGGACACACTCTTTTGTCGGTATACCAAGAGATTTTGCCATTTCTACTATAGTTTCCCTACTAACTCCCTCGAGCAAGTTCCGGGATGAGGGATATTTAATTACTCCTTTGGTTACAACAAAAACATTTCCTCCCACTGTCTCTGATATATTGCCATCTAAATCAAGCATGACCGCTTGTGCGCGTGGATCAACTTGCTTTGCTTCCAATTCAGCCATGACAAGGTTCAGTCGACTGATATGCTTAACCTTAGGATCTAAAGACTGTGGGGAGTCACGGCGAGTGATTGGGAAGACGACATGTGCGCCAGTATCGTAAAGATCTGCATATCCCTCAAATGTAATTGGGTAGCATTTCACACATACTGTTGCTGGGCCTGGCTCCGAGACGTCGCTACTCATACCTCGGGTTACAAGCTGTGTTACCCAATAATCACCGTTTTGAGGTCTAATGGATTCGTTGCGCCTTACAACCTCCAATGTTATCTTCTCGAGCTCGTCAATCGTGACACCAGGGTCAATTCTTGTGAAATGAAGCGAGCGATAAAATCTTTCTAAATGTTTTCGTAGTTTAAAAATCTTTCCATTGAAAGTTCTCTCTGTATCGAATACCGCATCTCCATGTCGGACCCCTCTATCTCTTACAGATATCTTTGCCTCACTTTCAGGTATATACTTGCCGTTGAGATAATATATGTTCTCCATAAAACCCCTCGATTAATTCTATCTGCTGGGTTGGTAACTCATGGAGTCTAGCTGTAACATAGGGATACTATTTTGTCAATAATTGTTATCACTATTAGGTTTATAGAAGGAGGAATAAGATAGATGGAAATTCAGAGCAATGTTAGTGATATGAAAGAAGAATTAATAGCGCTTCGTAGAGATCTACATCAACACCCCGAAGTTGCATTTCAGGAAACACGTACCTCCAGTATCGCTGCTGAGCAATTAAGATCTGCGGGGTTCCAAGTAGAAACTGGTATTGGTAAAACCGGTGTGGTTGGTACTTTGAATTTTGGTAAATCTGGTAAAACTTTAATGATCCGAGCAGATATGGATGCATTGCCCATCCAAGAAATTGATGGAATGCCTTATGGTTCAAATACTAGAGGTAGT
>CAYTFF010000039.1:0-5162 GCA_964437045.1 uncultured Dehalococcoidia bacterium | reverse complement strand
TCAACCAGCAGAAGAGATAATAGAAGGTGCTAAAGCTATGTTTAACGATGGTCTCATGAAAGATGAAAAGCCAGATCGTATATTGGGCTTTCATTGTTGGCCATCTCTAGAATCTGGGAAAGTGGGTATTCATGAAGGCTATATGTGGGCAAATGTAGACATAGTGCAGATAAATATTAAAGGGGTTGGTGGGCACGGAGGCACCCCACATTTGACAGTAGATCCAATTTCAGCAGCTGCACATCTATATATCACATTAGACAATCTATTTGCCAGAGAAATATCTCCTTTCTCCTCATCAGCCCTATCTTTTGGTATTTTTCAAGGAGGAACTCAGTACAATATTATACCTGATGAAGCAAAGCTTGTAGGGTCTGTACGTACGCTTGACCCACAAACGCGTGAGGTAGTATTGCGGCGGTTAGAAGAGATTTCAAAAAGCGTAGTTAAAGCTTTAAGAGCAGAAGTCGATGTAAGAATAATGACAGGTGTTCCTGCGGTTAACAACAATGCAGAGGTATGCAAAGATGTTTGGAGATCTGCCGTAGAGACGGTGGGAGCAGAAAACGTAGTAGATCCTGGGCAAGCTACGGTAGGGGATGACATGTCATATTTTTTAAATGAAGCCCCCGGTTGTTATTTTCTACTTGGTGTAGCTAACCCCACAAAAGGAATTGGAGCTCCACTTCATAGCCCTGAATTTGATATAGATGAAAATGCACTAACTATTGCAGCCGAGACAATGACTAGAGCAGCAGTTGATTATTTAGTATAGATTCATAATATTGGTTCAAATTATTCTAAATCAATGTTTAGGGCCTTTCTCATTAATTCCATTGACTGTTGAGTAGCTCCAGTTGGAAATATTATTGGTTCATCTACACCAGCAGCTCTATATTTATTGATTAAATCATTCCATTTGGAAGGATCTCCTATGAAGGCAATAGATTCAGCCATCCTATCCGAAATAGCTTTAGCTGCACCATTAGAGTCTCCATCTGCAAGGGCTTTAGCCGCGCTCTCAATTTCTTTTGAAAATCCACTTTCACTTAACCTTCTTTTGTAGGGTGGGGATGCGGCAAAACCAGCCAGTTGGAGCTTAAGTTTATGTATACCCTCATCGCTATCGTCGGGATTAGCTAAAATAAAGCAAGTTACCGTTATGTCAGATGGTTTACGACCAGCTTCTTTTGCTCCTAACCTCAAATACGGTAAAACATCTTTGACAGCATCAGGTGTCATAACGTAG
This sequence comes from uncultured Dehalococcoidia bacterium, assembly GCA_964437045.1. Classification (GTDB taxonomy): domain Bacteria; phylum Chloroflexota; class Dehalococcoidia; order Lucifugimonadales; family CAYTFF01; genus CAYTFF01. The sequence continues at coordinate 3,913 of CAYTFF010000039.1, read as the reverse complement.
AAAATCACGCCATCAGAGACTTCACCAGCTAACCGTGTTATTGATGGGTTTAGGGCAGCTACATAGACTGGAGCGTTAGGCCTAGGTGCAGGAAATCCCAGCTGAAAACCGTTAACTGCATATGCCTTGCCATTATGAGAAACGGGCCCTCCTTTCAAAGCGGATTTGATAATAGTAACGTAGTCTCTCATTAATCCTAAGGGCTTTTCAAAGGCAACACCATGACTATCTTTAACCCTAGGAGATCCAGTACCAAGGCCCAAGATTACCCGGCCATTGGTTATTTCATCCAGTGTTATTAACGTCATAGCCATTAGTGAAGGTGTACGAGTATAATGAATAACAATACCAGTGCCCAATTTTATTTTGCTGGTTATGGGTCCAACACCTGCAATTTGGGCTAATGCGTCTTTTCCGCTACCTTCAGTGAACCAGAAGGTCTCAAATCCGCGTGTTTCGGCTGCTTGAACTAACTCTATAACATCGTTTCTTGGGATCTGTCCACCTATAGCAAATCCTGTTCTCTCCATTTTTGCCTCCTTAGTAATCGAAACCTTTAAATATATACGGTGTTTCTTTAATTAGTCTAAGGCTTTCCATAAGGTTAGTCATTGGCCTTATGACAGGTAAGCGTATTCCTACTTTTTTATAGTCTTCTAGTCGTTCTGCCCACAATTTAGGATCACCTATAAGTGAGACCGATTCTACTAATTCTTTAGGAGTGGACTCGATAGCCTTTTGCATATCTCCCGCATTTACTAACTGACTAATTAATTTAATCTCTTTCGAAAATCCCAATTGCTGGAACATCTTTTGATAATGAGACATTGAACATCTTTGTACTATAGCCTTCCATACACGATATGTGGCTTCCTGACTCCAAGCTGGAGCTGTCAATATATTACAACCAAGATCTATATTCTTATAGTCTCGTTCTCCAATTTTAGCACCATGGATTAAAGATGGCATAACTTCAGCTATGTAGCTAGGGCTCACACTAGCGAATAGGATGCCGTTAGCAATCTCCCCAGCGAGGGCCACCATTTTAGGTCCCTGAGCAGCCATGTATATGGGAATATCGGTTCTAACAGATGGAAAATCAAACTTAAATCTTTCTAATGAGTAGGCCTCACCTTGATAATTGACTGAATTTCCTTTAAGAAGCTGTCGGATAATATTGATATAATCTCTCATACTTGCGAGTGGCATTTTGAATGGCACTCCATACATATTTTCGATACTGCCATTGAATCCAGTTGAAGATCTAGCTCCTCGTCCAACACCAAGACCTAAGATTAATCTCTTTTTTGTAGCTTCGTCTACGGTTGCCGCGCTCATCGCTATCATGGTTGGGGTACGGCTATAAATAATAGCAATGCCAGTTCCGAGACCAATAGTTTTTGTATTTGTCCCTAATGCAGATAGGGTTGAAAAAGCGTCTTTGGTATTACCTTCATTAAGGAAGAAATATTCGTATTTACTCTCTTCACAGGCCTTCGCTAGGGAAACAAGAGTTTTTAAAGGTAAATATCCATCGGCTAGGTAGGCTATTCTTATCATGAAATCCCTCTAAGGCTTATAAGCTGTAACAACCTTCTTAAGTAATTGAGCAGATTTAGTAGTTGCATTTGCTGGTCTTAATATTGGTAATGTAACACCAGCATCCCTATATTTTTCTATCTTTTCTGGCCATGAATCTGTATTTCCGAACATTCCTATATTATTAACCATTTTATCTGAGATAGCTGATATTCCTTTTTGCAGATTACCCTCTTCTCTTGCACTTAATACTGCATCAATTTCTGAATTGTAGCCCATTAACCTCATCATGTTTATATAGGCTGGAAAAGCAGTATAGCCAAATATATGTTCTCTTATAGATTCCATAGCTTTAGTTTCATCTGGATTAGCATCACACAATAAATAAGCAGCGATATCTATATCCTTTATAGTGCGATCTGCTTTTTTAGCTCCCTCCCTGATCATAGGCATGGTATTCTTAATGTAATAGGGCGTGGTACAGCCATAAATTAGTCCATCAGCAAGCTCTCCGCCAAGTTTAGACATTTGAGGTCCTAAGGCAGCAATATATACCGGTGTATCAGGTCTTAGGGGTGTAAATCCTAGATTGAATCCATTAATACTTATAGTTTTCCCGGTATAGTTAATGGTCTCTCCACTAATGGCTGCTTTTATAATGGTGATATAGTCTCTCATACGTGATAAAGGTCTTTCATATTTCTCACCATGGTTATTTCCTGCATTTGGGATGCCTGCACCGATTCCCTGGATGAAACGCTTTCCAGATATTTCATCCAACGTCGCAGTTATCATCGCCAGCATTGTAGGACTTCTTCCATAGGTGACAACTACGCCTGGAGCAAAATTAATGTTGGTTGTTACCATGCTCATCGCAGCGATTTGAGAAAAAGCATCTCTCGCGTTACCTTCTGTTAGCCAAATGCTATGATATCCTCGTTCGTCAGCCTCTTTGGCCACATGAATCATTTCACTCATTGGTATGCGTCCAACAAGGGCTATTCCTATACGAGTCATATTAATGCTCCTTCTGATACTGTAATTGACGGGAGTGTATCATATTATTGAAAATGATATGATGATAATTAGAGTTATTACGTATAACGACAAAGTAACGAAACCAAAGCGGTAAGGAGGAAATTACTAAGATGAAATTTGCTGTTGGAATGGGGCGAAATGAAAATATTTATCAAATAGCTGATCTGGCTAAAACAGCTGAGGATAGTGGGTTCAATTTTTTAACATTTGTAGACCAACCTCATATATCTCCAGATGTTTTAGTTTGTATGACCATTGCCGCCACAAATACAGAACGAATCCATATAGCACATGGAGTTACTGACCACCACACCTATCACCCTTCAGTAACCGCTAACGCTACTGCTTGCTTAAATGAATTATCAGGTGGTAGAGCATTCGTAGGATTAGGGACTGGAAACCTTGGAGCAAAAGTTACAGGAATAAGCCCGTTCCAAGAGTTACGAAATGCGATCTTATTCATCAAGAAATTCAGTGCTGGAGAGGAGGTAGAGTTTCAAGGTTTAAAATGGCAATCAGAATGGTCTCGTAGACCTTTAAGGGTTTATCTAGGTGGGACCGGCCCTAGGTTATGTCAACTAGCTGGTGAAATAGCTGACGGAATTATGCTTACTAGTAATGCAGACCCCGTACTACTCAAGTGGCAGAAAGAACAAGTGGAAAAAGGAGCTGAAAAAGCTGGAAGGGATCCATCAGAAATAGATATCTGGGCCCGAGGTATGATATATGTAACTGACACTCCTGGACAGGCCAGAAGAGAAGTTTCAGGGTATGCTGTTAACAGTGCCCAAATGCTTAGCCGCCTATTAATTCAGAAAAATCCCGCAATAGAGGATTTAAGAAAGCGTATGGAGAAAGCTCATCCAAACTTGATAGAAGAATGTGATAATTCATTTAGTCAATGGCAGCCTGACCAACATGAAAAAATAGATACACCATCTGCCTTAGCTGTTACTCAACAAATTTTGGATGTTCAACACTTGGTTGGCAAACCCGATGATATATTGGAAAAACTACATTCCATCAGAGAGCTTGGTATTAATACATTTGCCACAGTCACATACACCATATTTGATAAAAAAGGTATGGTTCAAAATATAGGCAACAATATCATCTCAAAATTTAACTGAATACCAGTAAATTAATAAAATGTTCAAGTGGTATTTGATTTTTGTAAAAGTATATTACCATACCACTTATCGCCCTATTTTGTGAACTTTGATATATGAATTTTAAACTTATGGATATGTAAACCAGAGTGGCCCAGATTATGTATTTAGGAGTAAAAATTGAGCGAAGAACAAAAAGAAACTGAAGCACAAAAAGTAAAGAGGCG
>CAYTFF010000038.1:3095-9995 GCA_964437045.1 uncultured Dehalococcoidia bacterium | reverse complement strand
TCAAAGATACTTCCTTAAGAGTCCCACATGGTGAAAGGGGCAAAGTTATAGGGATAAGAGTATCTACTAGAGGGTCTAAGGGAGACCTATCCCCAGGAGTCAATAAATTAGTACGTGTATGGATTGCACAAACTAGGAAGCTTACTGAAGGGGACAAAATGGCAGGTAGACATGGTAACAAAGGAGTAGTCGCAAAAATACTCCCTCCAGAAGATATGCCTTTCCTTCCAGATGGAACCCCCATAGATATTGTTCTAAATCCTATAGGTGTTCCTTCTAGAATGAACCTAGGCCAGGTACTAGAAGCACACTTAGGGCTCGCTGCTAAAGAGTTGAATTTTAAGGCACTCACCCCGGTTTTTGATGGTGCTAGAGATACCCTGATAGAAGATGCTTTAGCTCGAGTATGGATTTTGGACATGGCTGATGCGGTAGACAAAAAATCATTGAATGGAGTTCCATCTATTGATTGGAACAAGGTAAAACAATGGGTGGAAGACCGGGATTCTGATATTGATCAGATTTTTAGCGATAAATTTACAGGAAGAGCACGAGCACTCAGTATAAAGTCTTGGCTTGATCAATTCACTGAACTAGATGCTTCCTCTTTATCTGAAGAGGAATTGGATAAACAGGCGTTGAAATTAAACCGGGAAGGTAAGATGGCACCGCCCACATTCGGTAAAGTTATGCTGAGAGATGGGAGAACTGGTGAACAATTTGACCAACCAGTTACTATTGGCAACGTTTATATGATGAAATTGATACATCTGGTGGAAGATAAGATTCACGCAAGATCCACAGGTCCATACTCACTAATAACCCAACAACCACTTGGTGGTAAAGCTCAATTTGGTGGCCAAAGATTTGGAGAGATGGAAGTTTGGGCACTAGAGGCATATAGCTCTGCATACAACTTACAAGAAATGCTTACTGTTAAATCTGATGATGTGGTAGGCAGATTGAAAACATATGAGGCGATAGTAAAAGGTGAAAATATTATACATCCTGGTGTACCAGAGTCATTCCATGTACTTGTAAAAGAACTGCAATCCTTATCTCTTTCAGTGGAACTATTAAACGAAGGTAACGATGAAGATGGGATATCTGAGGATGATGGGCTAAGTGATCAAGAGACAATTTTTGAGGATACTGGTTTAATGGAAATTACTGATGAACTCATTTCTACTGCAAATGCTACTTTTTAAGATGATGCTTCGGTTTCATCTTATGAAGATTCTAATGATTCAGATGAAGCTCCGGTTGCATCTACTGAAGATACTACTGATACAGATAAAGCCTAATAGACCAAAAATTGTAACAACCTTCACAGGAGTAAGAAATAATGCCACAAACCGCTGGTGACTTTAACGCAATAAGAATATCTTTAGCATCACCTGAACAGGTGAGAATATGGTCATATGGAGAAGTAACAAAACCCGAAACAATTAACTACCGTACTCTAAGACCTGAAAAAGATGGATTATTTTGTGAACGTATATTTGGCCCTACAAAAGATTGGGAATGTTACTGCGGAAAATATAAGAAGATACGATATAAGGGTGTAATATGTGATAGATGTGGTGTGGAAGTGGCAAGGTCAAGGGTACGCAGGGAACGAATGGGTCATATAGCCTTGGCTGTCCCAGTAGTGCATATCTGGTTTTCAAAGGGTACACCTAGTAGGCTGGGACTATTGTTAGATTTATCTCCAAGAAATTTGGAACGAGTCCTATATTTTGCACAATATATAGTAACTAAAGTAGATAATGATAAGAAAGAACAATTAATTAACGAACTAAATGAATCTTTAGAGCAACAGATCAAGGTACTAGAACAAAGCTCTGAAGAAAAAATTAACGAGATTAAGGCCGAATATGAAAGTAGGTCATCAGTTGAAGGAAAAGATCTCGTTAAAAGAGAAAAAGAATTAGAAAAAGAAATCCTTACAGAGAAGGATGAATTAGCTGATAAAGTAAATAATAGACGTGAGGAAGTAGAAACAGATATATCCGATCTACAAAGTTTAAATGTTTTAGAACTCCTTACAGAAGGACGATTCAGAGATTTACGCAGTAAATTCACCGAACTTTTTGCAGCTGGGATGGGGGCCGAAGCGATTTTAGAAATTCTTAATGAGATTGATCTCGACTCCCTTAGAGAAAATCTTCAGGCAGAAATCCATGAGACATCTGGGCAGAGACGGAAAAAGGCAATAAAGCGGCTTAGAATCGTGGAATCCTTTTATAAGAGCAATAACAAGCCTGAATCAATGACTATATCAGTATTACCTGTGCTTCCTCCAGAACTTAGGCCTATGGTTCAACTAGACGGAGGAAGATTTGCTACTAGTGACTTAAACGACTTATATAGACGTGTGATAAATCGTAACAATAGGCTAAAGCGGTTAATAGAACTCCAAGCTCCAGAGATTATAATTAGAAATGAAAAGCGAATGCTTCAAGAAGCTGTAGATGCGTTAATTGATAACGGTCGTAGAGGAAGAGCAATATCAGGTAGCCACAACCATAAATTAAAATCTTTAACTGATTTACTAAGAGGAAAACATGGCCGATTCAGGCAAAATCTTTTGGGTAAACGCGTGGATTATAGCGGAAGATCTGTTATTACAGTAGGTCCTGAATTAAATTTAAACCAGTGTGGATTACCTAAGAAAATGGCGCTAGAGCTTTTCAAACCTTTCGTTATGAACAAATTAGTAATGCAAGGATTTGCACATAATATAAAAAGTGCAAAGAGAATGGTGGAGAGAATACGTCCAGAGGTATGGGATATACTAGAAGGCGTAATAAAAGATAGACCAGTATTGTTAAATCGTGCCCCTACTCTACATAGACTTGGTATCCAAGCTTTTGAACCCATACTTGTAGAAGGAAGTGCAATTCAACTACACCCATTAGTCTGCGCAGCTTTTAATGCTGATTTTGATGGTGATCAAATGGCAGTTCATGTTCCTCTATCACGAGAAGCAGTTTTAGAAGCAAAAAGAATTATGCTCAGTACTAACAATCTACTTTCACCTAGCTCAGGTGAACCTATTGTTGCGCCCACACTCGATATGGTGCTTGGTTGTTATTACATGACTATTATTCAAGAGGAAGCTAAAGGAGAAGGAAAACGTTTCGGAAATGCTAATGAGGCTCGGCTAGCCTATGATGTAGGAGTGATAGATTTACGAGCCAAAATAGTGATAACAGATCCTGAGACTAATGAACTGATGGAAACAAGCGCTGGCAGAATTATTTTCAACGAAATATTATCCCCACAAATTGGCTTTCGTAATCATGTGATGGATAAGGGCAAATTAAAGGATTTAGTTGCTGATTGTACAAGAGAATTAGGTAACGACGAAACAGCACGTATTTTAGATGCCATAAAGAGATTAGGGTTCCATTATGCTACCCAAGCTGGAATAACAATTGCTATAAATGATATAGAGGCCCCAGAGGCTAAAGGAGCACTCCTAGGAAAAGCAGATAACAAAATAAAGCAACTAGAGGAACAGTATCAACGTGGGCTAATTACAGATGGAGAACGTTATAACACAGCCATAAATATTTGGACAGAAGCTAGTGAAAATATGACACAGCTAATTGAAGAAAATTTGCCTGACTATGGTGGAATCTATCTAATGGCCACATCCGGTGCTAAGGGAAACATAGCCCAAATAAAGCAAATGGCAGGTATGCGAGGATTAATGTCTGATCCTAAAGGAAGGATCATTGATCTACCGATTAAGGCTAGCTTTAGAGAAGGCTTGAGTGTACTTGAATACTTTATTTCTACACATGGAGCTAGAAAAGGTCTAGCAGATACTGCTTTAAGAACAGCCGACAGTGGATATCTAACAAGACGGTTAATAGATGTATCCCAAGACGTAATAGTACTAGAAGAAGATTGTGAAACAATTTTAGGGATATGGATAGAGAACGAACCACATGACAGCCTAATGTCCTCTTTCGGTGAGAGAATACTAGGGCGAAGGGCAGCTACTCAAGTAGTAGATATTAAAACCGGTGAACTAATTGTAGATAGAAATCAAGAGATTGATGAAGCTGTAATAGAAAACTTGATCCAATCGGAAGCACCAAGAATACACGTTCGATCGCCTTTAATATGTGAAGCGGATAGAGGGATATGTTCATTTTGTTATGGACGTAGCATGGCAACCGGAAGAGATGCAATGTTAGGTGAAGCAGTAGGTATAATTGCTGCTCAAAGTATTGGTGAGCCAGGAACCCAGTTAACTATGCGGACCTTCCATACAGGCGGTATTGCGGGAGTCGATATTACCAGTGGGTTACCAAGGGTTGAGGAACTTTTTGAAGCAAGAGTTCCAAAAGGAAAAGCAACACTTTCCGAAATAGATGGCGTTATAGAACTGTATGAGAGCTCTGAAGGACGGACTATAACGGTGAACAGCACTGAACAATACACAGATGACTTTGAAATACCAAAAGGTTATACGATTAAGGTAAAAAATGGAGACATTGTGATGCCTGGTACTCCTATAGCACTACCGAAAAAAACTGCTAAGAGTAAAAAAGAATTAACTACCACTGATCCAGATATATTAGCGCGTATAGGTGGCGAAATTCAGCTTAATAAGAGGACCGTTTCGGTGATGTGGACTGAAGAGGAACAAAGAGAATATATCGTATCTGCCGCAGCACACATCATAGTTGAGAGCGGACAAACGGTTATTGCTGGTGAACCACTAACTGCTGGACCTAAAAATCCTCAAGACATTTTGGCTATACAAGGTAGAGAAGAAGTGCAAAGCTATCTCATTGAAGATGTTCAAAAGGTGTATAGGTCACAGGGAGTAAGTATTCACGATAAACATATCGAGGTAATACTTAGACAGATGCTTAGTAAAGTACGAGTAGAAGCCCCAGGGGACACTGAATTGTTACCAGGTGAATTAATCGGACGTAATGTTTACGATGAGACCAACGCTAAAATATTAGCAGAAGGGGGAGAACCAGCGACAGCTGTTTCAGTTCTATTGGGTATAACTAGAGCATCCTTAAATACTGATAGTTTCCTTGCAGCTGCATCTTTCCAAGAGACGGCCAGAGTCCTTACAAATGCCTCCATAGAGGGCTTAGTTGACGATCTGTTAGGGTTAAAGGAAAACGTAATAATCGGTAGACTAATCCCTGCACGGTTCGATTTATCCGAAGAAGGAAAGCGCCGTTTAGGGCTAGACGAATTGGAGTATGCCTCTGCTGGAGTATTATCTGGTCCAACAGAAGCTCCTCCAGATTGGGCAATGAGAGATACAGAAGATGGAGATGAACAATTACTGAGTGATTTTATTCCTACAGATAGCATACCATCTGTAGCTCCTCAAATTGACCTTCCAGCTGATTTAAACTAATCTTAGCAAGAGGCAGGGGCGGTTAGCTCAGTTGGTTAGAGTGTCGCGTTGACATCGCGGAGGTCACTGGTTCGAATCCAGTACCGCCCACCACATAGTTTTTGCCAATCAGCCATAAGACTAGTAACTGATCGTATAGCCACATACTATATTATCTTTATAACTTAGGAAGGCCTAATTAAAATATGGTTGCTGTATTTAAAATACATGGAATGACCTGCCAGGGATGTGCAGATAAAATTAAGCAAGCATTTAATAGTGATATAAGGATTAATTCAGTAAAAGTTTCTTTCGAAACGAATGAATTAACGATAGATTCATATGAAAATTTTAACTCTGCTGAAATAGAATCTATCCTTTCAAGTATCGGGAATTATGGGATTCTACAAGATGAACCTAATGTAGAACCAAAATTTATACAATATTTACAATTAAACAAGCCTATATTACTTTCCTTATTAATTGTTATTATTTTGTCTTTATCACTTCAAGCACCCAATAAAACCTTCGACTTAAACAATTGGATGACTACCTATATGGGCATATTTTTTGTATTATTTTCATTTTTGAAACTTTTTGATGTAAAAACATTTGGTTTAACATTCGCCAAATATGACATGCTTGCAAAAAAAATACCAGGATTTAGCATCACTTATCCATTTTTGGAATTTTTGCTCGGGTTAGCGTTTTTAACCCAAACGATTCTTATCATTGCTAGCATAATTACATTAATGATTATGACCTCACAATTAATTGGTATTACGAAAGTATTAAAGAATCATGAAACTATACGGTGTGCTTGCTTAGGTTCATCAATTAATTTGCCAATTACCCATATAACTTTGCTAGAAAATATGGTTATGATCCTAATGTCTTTATATATGATCTACCAATTTATCTATTAAAGCGACCAATGATTTCACAAAAGAATTCACACTAGATGCATATTGCCAAATAAATATTAGGATGGCAATATTGTTATTAATTAAGAGAAATACAAAAATTTTATTTTATACAAAATCCTTTGAGTTTAAAATGCCTCTTGACACAAATACAGAATTTGCTAGTAAGGCACCATACCAAGATTTAAGTGAAAATAACCAGAATGTTTTCAGCAATTTCCTCAGAAAAGCTGATTCATTGGACTGGCGATATAAAATTATCTCCACCTTGATATTTTGTTCTAGCTCTATAGCATTAGTCTACATTTATAGAGATTTCATTGTTTCTCTTGGAAGGTGGGGGTATTTAGGGGCCTTCCTTATAAATGGGTTATGTAGTGCCACTATAGTACTTCCAGCACCAGGAGGAATTATCGTGGCAATTCTCGCGCAAAATTTCAACCCCTTATTAATTGGAATTTTAGCAGGACTAGGAGGTACTTTAGGAGGTTCAACAGCCTATCTCGCTGGCGCTATAAATACGACAAGTGCAAAAAATAACCGCTGGTTCACAACTTTAGATTGGATCATGAATAAGTTTGGAGGATTTATAAT
>CAYTFF010000038.1:0-3085 GCA_964437045.1 uncultured Dehalococcoidia bacterium | reverse complement strand
ATTTTCCTGACAGCAACTATACCAATATTACCAGGAGACTTATCAAGTCTAATGGCTGGTGGTGTTAGGTATACTATTAAAAAATATTTACTTTATAATTCAACCGGAAGCATAATTAAAATGACAACCATATCCTACTTGGGATCTGAAGCGTTAATTAGAATGGAATCACTGTTCAAAGAATGGGCGGCGAAAATCATTTCAGCATTATTCCATTTTTTTTAATATTATATTAATTCTTATGTCATGATTCAGTTGACTGATAACCATACTAAGCCTTAGAATTAACCCATATTCAACTTCCTAAGTGCGGCCCGGTGGTGTAGTTGGTTTAACATACTGCCCTGTCACGGCAGAGATCGGGGGTTCGAGTCCCCTCCGGGTCGCCAGTATTATTTAAATGAAAACAGTTTTTGGTTCCAAAAATCGAGCGCCTAATTTTAAACTAGTAAAAACTATCTGTAGGAGGTTTTATGACCTGCCCAGTTTGCGGTAATGAACACACAACTCGTCCTATCAAATGTCTACAAGCCGCTACACTAGATCACGTATCCCAATGTGGGATAATTACTGAACATTTAGTAGATTGCTTACTTAAACATCTAAATGCCTATGTAGAAGCCAATCCTCAATGGAAAAAAGGTATTAGAGGCCAAAAATAAGTTGTTTGATAATGCTCATCTTTGATGTAGATGAACAACGTATAACCTTAAACTAAATACTGAAAAATTATATGTTACGGTTATACTTGGGCTTCCCACTCTTCATCCAGCACATTATGTATGTGCACCGGCTTGCCAGTCTCTCTAGCATGAATAATCGCATGATGAGTTCCTGGGCTCTGCCCATCCCAAAAAGCATGGAGTTCATCAGCCATACTAACAACAGTCTCATTAGTGTGTAAAAAAAAGTGTGGGTCATGGGTGTAATCTGTATTTGGGAAAAGGATCCGGACTTTTATCCCATGTGCCCTGGCATAACTTATTGCAGTAACATCAGTACCAGGAGCTCCATTACTAACAATCTCCGTCTCTGGATCTAGAGAATCAATGAATTCAAATATGCGTTTTTCCCATTTAGCTGAGTGAAGGTGTGTAAATCTTGTGCCTACTATGGCTATTACTTTACCCATATAACCTCACACGAACCGTTTTGCTAGCCAAAACCGAGACAAGTCTATCACTAAAATAATCAATTGTCATTATCAACAAGATATCGATCAAACCATCCAATTATACGTCTAAGATATTCCTGACGAAGCTTCAGTTTACCACTACGTGGAAAGGAATGAGAACAATTAGGAAACCTCACAAATTCGACATGCTTACCGGATCGTTTAAGTGCAACAAAATATTGTTCTGACTGTCCTATTGGACATCTAACATCAACCTCCCCATGTAACAACAATACTGGAGTCTGAACTTTAGCTACATATGTCAATGGAGAGCGTTCAACATTAATATATTTAGAATTATAAGGACTTCCCGACCATTGTGGCTCTCCAAAACTTACCCCAATATCCGATGTGCCGTACATACTACCTAGATCAATACATGGAGCCCCAATAATAGCTGCTTTAAACCGATTTGTATGTCCGACGATCCAACTAGACATAAACCCTCCATAGCTATACCCAAAAACACCAAGACGATTTTCATCTACAAAAGAACGTTGAGAGACATAAGTGATCGCCTCCATAAGATCCAGATAATCTTCTCCTCCCCAGTCACCTAGGACAGCCATAGCAAAATCATTACCATATGTGGTTGATCCTCTAGGATTTACTGCCAACACTAGGTATCCAGATGTAGCTAATATCTGTTGATTAATGCTAAATGCATCGTAAAAGGCTGAATTAGGACCACCATGTATATCCAAGATCAGAGGATACTTAAGCGTTGAATCAAAATCAGGTGGCACCCATAAACGACATTCTATATCATATCTATTTCTCTTAAATGTATATTTTTCCATGATTGCAGGGGGATGTTTCCGTAGATACCCTGGAATCCTGGTTATTTTTTTTACCTTGCGGGTATGCAAATTTAATAATCGGATTTCTGACGGATTTATTGGAGACGATATATCCAGTGCGGCAAAATTTGAATCATCACTAATGCCAAAGGCATTTATTTGACATCCTCCATCAGTTAATTGATAGGTTTCATTACTATCCAATAATATTTGGTAAATGTAAGACTGCCCCTTAGCATCAGCGATAAAAATAATACTATTATCCTTACCCCAATGTATTAGAGGCCAAGGCATTGGAATAAATGGATAGTTACTTGCTAATGGTTTAATATCATCGCTAGTAATAGCCATAGGCGGCATATCTTTTTCTAAAATATATAACCAACCTTGAATCCAGGCCATACTATTTTCATCATCGGTTGCTATTGCTGCCAAACGTTTACTATCAGGAGACCATCCAATTCCACCAATATTATAAAGACCTTTTGACCAAATCCTTGGTAGTCCTCCACTATCTGCAATAACATAAACTTGTGTATGCATACGAAAATCCCGTTCGGAAGATCTCCCAGATATAAAGGCAATGTTTTGACCATCTGGTGACCAAACAGGGCAAAAATCATCCCAATCACCGCTTGTGATTTGTCAGAGATCTTTACCATTCAATCCAATAACAAAAATACGACTATGTGAATCACCTCTCCAGCCCAATGTATCATCACGATAACGTAATCGGTTAACTACTTTTACATGATCATTATCATTCTTATCAGAATCTGTAACAGCAACGTAAGCAATTTTATCGCTCCCAGGTGCCCAAACAAAATCTAAAACACCCTCAGATGCTGATGTGATCTGAACTGACTTGGCTTCAGAAATGGAAGTGTACCAAACCTGAGGTTTACCGCTGATATCTGCCCTAATAAAAGCTAACAATCTATTATTAGGAGAAAATTTGGGTCCCGATTCATTATTACCACTCACAAATGTGTTGAATTTACCATTTGGAATGGCCTTAAAAACTATTTTCGAGCCCTTTTCGCCTGACCTATGATTTATCCAGGTTTTAACCAATGCCAATATTTGCCCATCTGGAGATAGTTTGGGGCTC
>CAYTFF010000037.1:4260-10064 GCA_964437045.1 uncultured Dehalococcoidia bacterium | reverse complement strand
GAAGGATCAAGAACGAGGGTTTGTAAAAGATGCCAACAGGACATAGAGTAGAAAAATCCAATCAGGAAGAATCTAAGAATAAAGCTTCCTCCAGCCAGGTTAAGAAAAAGGCACAGCAAAATCCAGCTAAATCTGTGGCCAAGGTTCAGGCTATCCCTAGAATGCTTCTAAAATATAGAGAAGAGGTTATCCCAAGTCTTATCCAGGAATTTCAATATAAAAATAATATGGAAATTCCGAAAATCCAAAAGATAATACTTAATATTGGGTTGGGAGAAACACTTACTAATCCAAAAGCCCAAGAAGGCGCAGTAAAAGACTTGACAATGATTTCAGGTCAAAAGCCTGTTGTAACCAGAGCAAAGAAGTCAATTGCTGGCTTTAAATTACGAGAAGGAATGCCGATAGGCGTTAAAGTGACATTACGCAGTAAACGAATGTTCGAATTTATCGATCGATTCTTGAATATCTCTCTACCTCGAATACGCGATTTTAGAGGGCTTCCCAGAAATAGTGGTGATGGAAAAGGGAACTATTCTATTGGCTTAAGGGAACAGTCTATATTTCCAGAGATAGACTTTAACAATATAGATAAGTTTAGAGGTCTTCAAGTAACTATAGTAACTACTGCAAAAAACAATAGAGAGTGTATTAGATTACTCGAACTAATGGGAACACCTTTTAGTAGGTTAGATGAAGTAGATTCGATTCCAGCGTAAAAACCCATCCAAGAAAAGGAAGTAATAATTTGGCTAAAAAGTCTAAAATTGAAAAATGGGGTAGAGAGCCCAAGTTTAGCACTCGCCGAAATAGTCGGTGCCATAGGTGTGGTCGACCTAGAGCCTATATTAGACATTTCGGGCTTTGCCGAATATGTTTTAGAGAATTGGCATTAAGAGGAGAACTTCCTGGTATCAGGAAGGCTAGTTGGTAAAGGAGTTCATCCTATCAAATTAGGATTTATTATGATAGTTACAGACCCAATTGCAGATATGCTTACAAGAATACGGAATGCTGTTTTGATGCAACATGGCAGCGTCAGTGTGCCTACGTCAAAAACCAAAGCTGAGATAGCAAAAATACTTAAGGACGAAGGATACATCCGGCACTACACTGTTGATCAAAAACAAGGTGTTAAAGCTTTCATCAAAATACATCTTCATTATCATCATAACGGTGAAAGTGCTATTAAAGGGCTAAAAAGGATAAGTAAACCTGGATTGAGAGTATATGCAGGCAAAGATCAAATTCCTAGATATTTTGGTGGGCAGGCCACTTCAATAATTTCCACTTCCCAAGGAATCGTTACAGGCAAACATGCCAAGAACCAAGGGATTGGTGGCGAAGTTTTATGCTATGTTTGGTGAGGGATAAAAATGTCACGAATAGGTAAGAAACCCATATCAGTTCCTGATTCAGTAACGATAGCAATAGATGGTTCTCATGTTTCTGTTAAAGGACCAAAGGGAGAGTTGGAGAACAAATTTGATTCTACAATTTCAGTAGTTCAAGAAGATAGCATACTTCAAGTATTACGTGCTAATGATGACAGGAAAGTTAAAGCTTTGCATGGCCTGACTAGAAGCTTACTTGCAAACATGGTAACGGGAGTAAGTGAAGGTTTTGAAATAACTTTGGATTTAGTAGGAACGGGATATAGAGTGCAACAAACTGGAGAAGATATAACGCTTGAGGTCGGATTTAGCCATCCGGTAAAAATCGACCATTTAGATGGTACAAAATTAGAAATAGAGGGAAACAATAAGATCCATGTCAAAGGTATTGATAAACAAGCAGTTGGCCAAATGGCTGCTTTAATACGGGCAGTTCGGCCACCTAACGCATATACAGGAAAAGGAGTACGCTACTCTGGTGAATTTATAAAACTAAAACCTGGTAAAGCAGCGAAACGAGTATAATATTATGAAGACCAAAACAACTAGATTCATGAGAACAATTAGACATAGGAGAGTACGAAAGAACGTAGTAGGTACGACTGTACGTCCCCGTCTTTCGATTTTTAGAAGTCTTAATCATATTTATGCGCAGATCATTGATGATACTACTGGCTCTACGATTACAGCTGCATCTTCACTTGACCGTGAGATTGCATCGCAAACCAAACCTTCAACTAAAAAGGATGTATCGAGCTTGGTAGGGAAATTACTTGGTGATAGGGCAAAACAAAATAGTATAAGTAAAGTTGTTATGGATAGAGGTGGATACAAATATCACGGTAGAGTGGAGGCCTTGGCAAAGGCTGCTAGAGAAGGAGGTCTAAGTTTTTAATGGTAACTCAATTGAATACAAAATTAGATATTGACATAGACTCTCTACAGATAACTGAAAAAGTTGTTGACATACGTCGCGTAGCAAAGGTAATAAAAGGTGGACGTCATTTAAGTTTTACAGCTATGGTGGTAGTTGGTGATGGTGAAGGTTATGTTGGGGCTGGGCTTGGAAAAGCTGATGCTGTTCCAGATGCTGTTAGAAAAGGTACAGCAGTTGCTCGTAAAAGCTTAATGAAAATACCACTTAAAGGCAGTACTATACCCCATGAAATAAGAAGTAGGTATGGGGCAGCTGAGGTTTTGCTGAAGCCTGCCTCAACTGGTACTGGCATTATAGCAGGAGGAGGAATTCGAGCTGTAGTAGAACAAGCTGGTATAAAAGATATATTAACCAAATCACTTGGTAGCCATAATCCGATTAACGTAGTTAAAGCTACATTAAAAGCCCTATCTAACCTAAGAACATATGAAGATACTATGGCATTACGGGAAGAAGTAAAAGGAAATTCTTCCAGTTAAGTGTATTTAGTAAGGAGAACCCAGTGTCAAAGCTTAAATTAACTTGGAAAAAGAGCTCTATTGGATATAACAAGAGTCAAAAACTGACTGTTAGAGCCCTCGGGTTAAAAAAATTAAACCAAAGCGTGGAGCATGAAGATAATCCAGCAATTAGGGGAATGATTAAAAAGGTACAACACCTAATAATTGTCCAAGAATTATAATTTTGATAAATATTTTTTTTATTTAGTGTCAGTAAGGAAGTAATTATGCAACAGCATACATTAAAGCCCTCCCCCAATTCCAAGCAAAATAGAAAAAGAGTTGGCAGAGGCGATGGTAGTGGTTATGGGACCTATTCAGGCCGAGGTATAAAAGGACAAAAATCTCGTTCTGGTGGAGGGGCACGCCCTGGTTTTGAAGGTGGACAGTTGCCTTTGTACTTACGGTTACCAACTTTAAGAGGATTCCGAAATATATCACGAAAAGAGTATTCAGTGGTAAACGTAGAACAGCTAAACTCATTTACAACAAATACTGAAGTAACACCTAAAAATATAGTAGAAACTGGCTTAGTTAAAAATAGGAAGGCCCTGATAAAGATACTTGGCACAGGTACGATATCAAAGCCATTAAACATAACTGCTCACAAATTTTCCAAGGCTGCAAAAGAAAAAATTGAAGCTGCTGGAGGTAAAGCCGTTACCATATCATGATGCGTCCAGCTAAAACAAACAAAACTGAATCTTCCAGACCTGCTCTATTGCAGGCTATGATAGATGCCTTTAAGATTCCAGACCTGCGAGGTAAAATTCTTTTTACATTTGGAATGTTAATTGTATTTAGATTTGTTGCTCACGTACCCCTTCCTGGGGTAGATCAATTTGCTTTAGATAATCTTTTTAGAACCAATCAACTATTGGGCTTTCTGGACCTTTTCAGCGGAGGGGCTCTCCAAAATCATAGTGTTAAAACTATTGGAGTATATCAATATATTACTTCATCTATCGTAATGCAGATTTTAACTCCTGTTTTTCCTAAACTGAAAGCATTAGCTGAAGAAGGTGAACTTGGACGCCAAAAGATTAATCAAATAACCCATTGGATTACGGTACCAATAGCACTGCTCCAGGGTTATGGCCAGTTAATATTGCTCCAACGAGCTGGAGTTTTAACTGGAGTAGGATTTTCTGGGGATAATTTAATACCTACATTAGCAATGATTACATCCTTGATAGCCGGAACTATGTTTCTTGTTTGGCTAGGAGAATTAATCACAGAAAGAGGTCTTGGTAATGGGGTATCACTAATTATATTTGGTGGTATCGTAGCTGGATTCCCACAGTTAATTGGGCAAGGATTCTTAGAAGGGGGTCAAAATATAGGAGGCTTAATGCTGTTGGTCCTATTTGGTGTAGGAATAATATATTTCATTGTCTTATTTACTGAAGGAGAACGGCGAATACCGGTCCAATATGGTCGGAGTGTTTTTAGAGGAGGTAGAATGTATCGTCAAACTGGAGCAAGCCATTTACCTATAAAAGTTAACTCCGCCGGTATGATACCGCTAATCTTCGCTTTTTCAATAATGATTCTCCCAGCCACAATAGCTAGTTATTTTGCAGATCCTTTAAGCACATCAATGTTAGCTAGAATAGCAGGAGCAATGGAAAATGCTTTTTCTACCACCGGGCCGGTTTATTGGATAGCCGTCTTTTTCCTAGTAATTGCTTTTGCCTTTTTCTATACATTAATCACATTCAGCCAACAAAAGCTCGCTGAGAATTTACAAAAGAATGGCGGATTTGTTCCTGGTATACGACCAGGAAGGCCAACTCAAGAATTTTTGAACAGAACTATTCTAAGAGTTACCTGGGGAGGGGCTATTTTTCTGGGCATCGTTGCAATAATGCCATATTTTGCTACAACAGTTACCGACATTCGAGCTTTAACCTTAAGTAGCACTAGCCTTCTTATAATGGTAGGAGTAGCACTAGATACAATGAGGCAACTAGAAGCACAGCTCCTTATGCGTCAATATGAGGGTTTTATTAATTAAATGTTTTACCAAATTAACCAAAATATCGGAGAATATAAAGAGTGAGAATAATCCTGTTCGGTGCTCCAGCTGCTGGTAAGGGAACCCAAGCGAGGACTTTATCTGAAACCTTGGGTTTACCACATGTAGCGTCCGGAGATATATTCCGTGAACATCAAGCAAATGGTTCAGAATTAGGATTAAAAGTTAAAGAATATATGGATAGAGGTGTCCTGGTTCCAGATATAGTTACAAGTAACATGATTTTTGAAAGACTATCAAGGGCAGATTGTCGAGATGGTTTTATTTTAGATGGATTCCCTAGAACACAAGAACAGGCCAGAGCATTGGATGAAACACTTTCAAAGCAAAATCTTTCGATCGACGTGGTGATAAATATTAAAGTTTCTGTAGATGAACTGGTAAGAAGAATAAGTGGAAGGCTTGTTTGTAGCGAATGCCAAGCTTCATATCATAGAGATTTTTCACCTCCTAAGGAAACTAATCTTTGTAATAAATGTGGAGGAGGTTTGTATCAGCGAGAAGATGACAGCCCACAAGCAGCTAAAAAAAGATTATTAGTCTATACAGAGGTAACCGAACCATTAATAAAATACTACCTAGAAACTGGTCAACTTAAGGAAATTCACAACGGGGATGCAGCAATTAAAGAGGTTTTTAAACAAATAATTGAATTATTGAAGATATAAATCTCATAAATTATGCCTAACTTATCCTATTTTCGATAAGATGGTAAATCGGGTATAATGTCAGGTGTAATATAAATTAATTTTATCGTACGGAGGTTCTTGGCAGATCTTTAAAAATACAGGTATAACAATTAAATCAGTCAATGAAATAAAAAGTATGCGGGAGGCTGGCAAAATAGTTGCTACAACTATCCAGACGCTTGTAAGAAATATTGGACCAGGTATAAAAACTAAAGAACTGGATGATATTGCTTATAAAGAGATCAA
>CAYTFF010000037.1:3418-4250 GCA_964437045.1 uncultured Dehalococcoidia bacterium | reverse complement strand
ACGGCTTTGTTCAAACACATCTTTTAAAGGGTATTTAGGATTCCCAGCTTCAATTTGTGTATCAATAAATGAAGAAATTGTGCACGGTATACCTGGTACTCGGATAATTAAAGAAGGAGACATAGTAAGTGTAGATGTTGGTGCAATAGTTGATGGATTTCATGGTGACTCTGCTGTGACTGTGTCCGTAGGAGAAATTCCTTCACAAACTAATCATCTTATAAAAGACACTAAAGAAGCCTTAAGGAGGGGAATACAAGCAGCTAAGGCAGGTAATCGAATAGGAGACATATCTTCGTCAATACAGACATTCGTTGAAGAAAAGGGATATTCTGTTGTCCGAGAATATGTTGGACACGGAATAGGTAGAGCGTTACATGAAGACCCACAGATCCCAAATTATGGAAACCCTAATAAGGGTTTAATGCTTTATGAAGGCATGACAATAGCGATAGAACCTATGGTAAATATTGGTGGATGGGAAACACAAAAACTAAATGATGATTGGACAGTTATAACAGCTGATGGTTCACTTTCTGCCCATTTTGAGCATACGATTCTAATAACTAAAGAGCATGCAGAAATACTTACTGCGTTGTAAAAGTCAAGGAATATATTAAGATGGCCAAAAAAGAAGTAATAGAGGTTGAGGCAACTGTAACAGAAGCTTTGCCTAACGCTATGTTTAGATTACAACTTGCCAACGAGCATTCGGTTTTGGCACATGTATCTGGTAAAATTAGAATGCATTTTATCCGAGTATTGCCAGGAGACAGGGTTCTAGTAGAATTATCTCCTTATGATCTTACCAGAGGAAGAATTACTTATAGGT
>CAYTFF010000037.1:685-3408 GCA_964437045.1 uncultured Dehalococcoidia bacterium | reverse complement strand
AAGGGTTTATCTAAACCAGAAGAGCGGGGTTATTTAAATAAGGTTGCAAATGAAAGTACAAGCTTCAGTAAAAGTTAGATGTGAACGATGCCGAGTAATAAGACGAAAAGGCAGAGTTCGTATAATTTGTTCAAATCCTAGACACAAACAGCGTCAAGGATAGATTAGGAGGGGATTATGGCATTAATTGCAGGTGTTAATATTCCAGATAACTTGCGGGTTGAATACTCTCTCCGCCAGATTTATGGTATCGGACCAACCACAGCTAAAAAGATTGCAAGTGTTGCTGGTGTAAATGGTAATCCTAAAGTTAAAGAACTAGATAATACTGAACTAACGCGAATCCGGGAATTAGTTGAGAAAGAACATAAAGTAGAAGGCGATTTGCGTAGGGAAATAAATTCGAACATAAGGCGGCTTATTCATATTGGGAGTTACAGGGGTATACGCCACCAAAGAGGGTTGCCTCTTAGAGGACAAAGAACAAAAACTAATGCCAGAACCAAACGTGGATCAAGGAAGACGGTTGCTGGAAGAAGGCATTCAGTGGCAAGGAAATAATTCTTAATTAAAGATAAAAATAAAGTAAGGAATCAAAATGGCAAGAAGAACTAAAAGAAAAAGAGAGAAAAAATTAGTCCCTCAAGGACGAGCATATATTCAGTCCACCTTTAATAACACTATTATTACCCTAACGGACCAACAGGGTAACGTGATTTCTTGGGGGAGTTCTGGAACTGCCGGCTTCAAAGGGTCTCGTAAGGGAACGGCATATGCAGCTCAAAGAGCAGCAGAAGATGCCGCCAAAAGAAGCGCGGAAATGGGGTTAAGAAGAGTAGATGTATTTATCAAAGGACCAGGATCACGTAGAGAAGCTCCTATAAGCTCCTTGCAAGTATCTGGAATTCAGATTACAAGTATAAAGGACATTACTCCTATTCCCCACAATGGTTGCCGACCACCTAAGAGACGTAGGGTTTAAACGAGTTGGCTTTAATTTTAATGGAGGTCTATAAACAGGTAAATGGCTAGATATACAGGACCAGCGTGCAAATTATGTAGAAGAGTTGAGGAAAAGCTTTTTCTCAAAGGGGAAAGATGCCTTTCTCCAAAGTGTGCTATAGAGAAGAGGCATGGCCCTCCTGGAGACAGGCGCTTCTCAAGAAGGAGACCATCTGATAGAGCAATACAACTTAAAGAGAAGCAAAAAGGTCGATTTATGTATGGCGTTTTAGAGCGTCAATTCAGCAAATATTTCGAGAAATCTCAGAAAGCTAATGGAGTCACAGGTGAACTACTTCTTCAGTGGTTAGAACGAAGACTTGATAATGTAGTATACAGACTAAGTTTTGCAGAATCTCGTAAGCAAGCTAGGCAGTTTGTTCTTCATGGTCACTTCACTGTTAATAGCCATCGAGTCAATATACCTTCATTCTCGGTTAAACCTGGAGATATTATAAAATGGCATCCTAACCGTGCAGGATCAGATTTCGTTAAAATAGCTGTAACAGATTTACCAAAACGTGAAGTACCTAGCTGGCTTAATTTAAATACAACTAGTCTTGAAGGAGACATATTGTCCCTTCCTGAAATCAGTGATATAGATACAAAAATAGACACTCGGTTAATAGTTGAATATTATTCAAAATAGGTAATTAACTTCTTGTTTTGAGTATTAAAAGATAAAAAACTTAATATAATCTAATTAATTCATATATAGCACTAAAGGGTAGATAAATAATGGTAACAGAATATTTTCAGAATTTTGAGGATCAGCAAGTAATTCCGTCAGAACCGGTTGAACTCCCTGCTCCTCAAATCAACGTAGTTGAATCCGAAGGCAATTATGGTCTTTTCGCTTTAGAACCACTAGAAAGAGGTCTTGGAGTTACTCTAGGCAACCCATTGAGCAGGATTCTACTCAGTGGACTTCCAGGAGCAGCGGTTACATGGGTGAAAATTGAGGGGGTACTACATGAATACGATACAATTCCTAATGTGAAGGAAGATGTAGTAGAGTTTCTTCTTAATGTTAAAAATATTAGGCTTCGCTCGTTTTCAGATAGGCCAGGTAAAATGCGCTTAGAAATATCTGGAGAACAGGAAGTAACGGCTGGGGATATTATGGCTTCTTCAGATTTTGAAATTGTAAACCCCGAATTGCACTTGTTGACTTTGGATTCTGACAAAGCCCAAATCTCAATTGAATTTAATGTGGAATCCGGTAGAGGATACGTACCAGCGGAAGAAACCAAAGGGTTACCTATTGGAGTACTGCCAGTGGATGCCATTTTCACTCCTAGTAAGAAAATTAACTACAATGTAGAGAGAACTAGAATAGGGCAATTTACCGATTATGAGCGTCTCGTGTTAGAGGTTTGGACGGATAGTACTATTACTCCTATCGATGCGGTTGTAAATGGAGCAAATATTTTGTTCGAACATTTCTTTAAAATCTCTAATTTAGGTAAAGTGACTGAAGAAAGCAAAGACAAAGCAGCGATAGCTCTCTCTATACCAGCTGAGGATTACAATACTCCAGTTGAGCAACTTGATCTTTCCTCAAGAACTTTAAATTGTCTGAAGAGAGCTGACATTAATAAGGTGGGCCAGGTCCTTGAATTAGAACGGTCACAATTATTGAAGATCAGAAATTTTGGGGAACAATCTGCAACAGAACTATATTAAAAACTTAATCAAATGGAATTGTTAATTGAGAAGAT
>CAYTFF010000037.1:0-675 GCA_964437045.1 uncultured Dehalococcoidia bacterium | reverse complement strand
GTTGCCAGAAGCCCTTAAATCAAGATACTTTGGGGAATCCGAAGCCCCTGATACAGTTGAAGAAACTAGTGAGGTTACCGAATAATGAGACATGGTTTGTCTGGTAGAAAACTGGGGCGTCCACCCCAACACCGCATGTTAATGTATCGCAATATGGTAACAGACCTTTTGCAAAATGAAAGTATACGGACTACAGAACCAAAAGCAAAAGAAGTTCGTAAGATTGCCGAAAAGATAATATCACATGGTAAAAAAGGAACTCTTCACCACAGGAGACAAGCGCTTTCATTACTGTTTGACGCCTCTGTAGTTAAGAAGGTTTTCCAAGATCTATCTGAAAGATATAAAGAGAGGAATGGTGGTTATACCCGAATCATTAAATTAGGCCCTAGACAGGGTGATATGGCCTCCATGGCTATATTAGAGCTCCTACCCTAGTAGAGGTTCAATTCTACACGATGAGGGTAGGATTAATAATAGAATATGAAGGTACCCGGTACAATGGATTCCAACTCCAGGCTAATGGTTCCTCCATTCAAGGGGAATTAGAAGAAGGATTAAGGAAACTTACTGGAAACCACATTCGGATAGCTGGAGCTGGTAGAACTGATAGTGGAGTTCACGCATCAGGACAGGTAATTGCTTTTGATACCGACTTTAATGTACCTTTAAGTC
>CAYTFF010000036.1:0-10208 GCA_964437045.1 uncultured Dehalococcoidia bacterium | reverse complement strand
AACAAGTGATTATCCGGAAATAATTCAGCTTGACAGTTTACCCATCTAAACAATTCTGGTTGAGATCCAGAGTGAAATAGAAGCTTGGTCTCAAAGTAACGTAGCAATAATGAATATCTATATTGACTATTCAAATGAATTAAAGAGGCTTTAAGAAGTTTATATATAGGCAGGTTTGGCAATCGATCCACAGAGAAATTATTTACTAAATCCGACATGTATAAAGCATATGAAAGCCTAGTTAAATCTTCCTTGATTCTTCTAAATCCATGTGCGCTATCAGCCTGTGTTACTACATCCAAATTCTTTCCTTTGGCTATTGAAAGACGAACACAATTAAGTATTTCGACATGGCCGCCTAATTTGCTCTTAGTTTTACGTACTCCTCTAGCAACAGCTTGAAGTTTGCCAATCTCAGGTGTAAAACAAGTCAGAACCCTATCAGCATCACCAATTGATACATATTTTAGTATTATAGCTTCCGTTCTATAAAATCGTGGGTTTAAGATAGACATGATTAGAAATCCTGGCGACCTTCTAATGCTCTTGACAACGTCATATCATCAGCATACTCCAAATCACTACCTGTAGGGAGGCCACGAGCAAGCTTCGTAACTCTTATTCCAAGATTTGATAGTAAACGATGAATATACATTGAAGTAGCCTCTCCCTCTAAATTAGGATTTGTTGCAAGTATAACCTCTTCCACTGTATCAGGTTTCAATCTTATAAGAAGTTCTTTAATCCTTATGTCTTCTGGTCCAACACCATTCATGGGAGATATAACTCCATGTAATACATGATAAAGGCCCCTAAAAACATGCACCCTTTCTATTGCCAAAACATCCAAAGGCTCTTCTACAACACAGATGATCGTCTGATCTCTAGTTTCATTTATACAGATCGGGCAAGGATCATGTTCTGTTATATTCTGACAAATTGAACAAAAAGTTATTTTATCTTTGGCCTCTATTATTGCATCCGCAAGACTTTTTGCTTCTTCAGAGGGAATGCGTATTAAGTAGTACGCTAATCTTTGTGCACTCTTAGGTCCAATACCAGGAAGTTTATGGAATTCCTCAATAAGTTGAGCTATTGGGGTATCAGCAGGCAAAAAATCAGAGAAAGTCATAGAAATATTTCAAAATCCTTTCGGATAAAAATACATTAAGGCTACCCAATTAAAAAACTGTTTTACTTGACTACACAAATAGATAGTATCTTGAATTTTAGCGATAATGCAACTGTATTTTTAGTGTTCAGATAAGGCATTATGGCGATAAATAGTAATTGAACAAGCAAATTTATATAAGCCATAGATTTTGCAATTAAGAATTTAGACTAAGTAAGTCCAGGTATATTTAGACCGCCGGTAAGGGATCGCATACGATCTGAAGCCAGCTCTTGAGCTTTAATTAATCCTTCATTAACGGCGGCAACTATTAAATCTTGCAGCATCTCAATATCATTAGGGTCAACTACATCTGGAGAAACTGTAATGGACATAATTTTCATTTTGCCGCTAATCACCACCTTTAACATTCCTCCACCAGAAGTCGCCTCTACTACTTCAGATTCCAGTTCTTCTTGCATTTTTGCCATCCGAGCTTGCATCTGTTGAGCCTGTTTTAGTAGATTTCTATTCATCATGTCCTTCCTTTTCATCTATGATTGCTGCGCCCATTTTTATGGCAGCTCTTACTAAATGGCTGTCAGCTAAAGGTCTATGAATATTACCATTTTCCATATCATCAGCAGCGATAACAAGCTCATAAGAGTGTCCCATTATTTGCTCCATCGCTTCTTTAATTGCTTTTCTGGTTGAAGGATCTTCCCATTCCTCCTTCATGCGCTCCATATGTGATTTATGACTGTATTTCAATACCAATTTATCAGAATCTATAGAATGACTTTTACAACTCCTCAATAAAGCTCCAATAAAAAATCTCTTGCCTTTTTGACGGCTTAAGGTCTTAACTAGCAATTCCCATTGAGTGGTAAATTGGCTTTTATCTTGTGGTTCATTTATCTCTAAATGCTTATCTTCATTTATCTGAATATTATTTTCGCTTGCTGGTTCATTGACCAGTTTAGTCGGCACAATTGGGGTATTAACTTGTGATATAACCCTAGGTTTATTATCTATATTAGTTTTATTATCAAATGATTCTAATATTTTATTATCATTATCATCAGAAATCACAGGTAACGGTTCTATTGAAAAATTGCCCTCTCTAGTAGTTAATTGACCAACATTATTAGCAGATTCGATTAGTGCAAGTTCTAATCCAATCGGCGAGGAGGAATCTATTTTCAATCCCAGTTCCGCAAAGATCTTTATGACAATAATTACGTGATCAATTTCAAAGGAATTGCTGATGTCTCTAAGGCGTACCAGAATGTCTTTTGGATAGGCTATTGAAGTATCTACTCCAGATTTCAGAAGCATAATATCTCTTAATAAATCAAGGATACTCTTGTGCAATTGAGCAAGATCATGTCCTTCAGAAATAATATCATTAATAGTTATCAACCCTTTTGTTATATCGCCATTTAAAATATTTTCCACTAGGTCAATAGCCTTTTCATCGTTTCCTAATCCAAAAAGACCATTAAACTGTTCTATAGAAATAGGTGAGGAATAGGATAGTGCCAATTGTTCTAATAAATTTTCAGCATCTCGGAGACTTCCTGATGAAAGCCTAGCTATTGCAAGAAGTGTCTCAAAAGTTACTTCAAGCACTTCTTCTTCACAAATTTTCTTAAGCCTATTTGCTATATCTTCGTGATTTATTCTTCTAAAATCAAACCTTTGGCACCTTGAGGTAATTGTAACCGGTAATTTGTGAGCTTCGGTCGTTGCTAGTATAAATATTACATGGGAAGGAGGTTCCTCGAGAGTTTTCAAAAGCGCATTAAAAGCCTCTGTGGTTAACATATGAGCTTCATCTATAATGTAAACCTTCTTTTGTACTTCATTTGGCAAAAAATGAACTTTTTCCCTAATATTCCTTATATCATCAATACCTCGATGGCTAGCTGCATCAATCTCTATTAAATCTACTGACCTTCCATCATTTACTGACTGACATATGTTACAGCTATTACAAGGTTCACCATTATCAGATCCAAGGCAATTAATTGCCTTGGATAATATACGAGCTGTACTGGTTTTCCCGGTTCCCCTTGGCCCAGCTAAAAGATAAGCATGCGCTACTCGATTAGTCAAAATAGCTTGCTTCAATGTCCTGGTCACAGGCTCTTGACCTATGACATCATCTAGTCTCTGTGGTCGCCATTTTCTATAGAAAACCTGAGGTGACATAACTATTTAACCTTTAACTCTGCGAAAATTTTGTTTGTTCTTTTCTTCATTTCTATCTCATCATCAGGCTCAATATGATCATATCCAAACAGATGCAGTACCCCATGGACAATTAAGAAATCAACTTCTTCTTCTGCATTATGATCAAGTGGATCCGATTGACGCTTAGCTTGATCAAAAGAAATTATTATTTCCCCAATATTAGTTTTATACCCTGGAGGAGTGATAAACTGTATGTCTTCATATTCGCCACTTAATAAATTGTTACCCCCATAATAATGCCCTTGATTAAAAGATGAGAATGCTAAAACATCTGTATTCTCATCTAGTCCTCTGTAACGTTTATTTAACTCTCTAACACTTTTATCATCTACTATAGACAATTCCATAGCCAGCGAAGATTCAGGTGATTCAAACAATAGAGAGGCCTCTGCAACTTTATGAAGACGATCCAATGAAATTAAATTAATGAAATCATCCAGTACATAGACATCTACCTGATGAAGTGGCATATGTACTCCTTCTTTCAGCCATCTTAGCATATGAATAATTGGCCATCAACGATCAAACATAGTCTAAACATTACCCTCAGTTATCCCATAATTTTTCGTCCAAAATTATTTGAAAATCGTTAATATGCCAAATAAACATGTTTATTAAAGTTAGATATTATATAAATCTCAAGAATTAATTAACTTAATTCATATGATAATAAGTCTTTTAATTTCTTAAACTTGAATCCATGCCACGTAAATTATCCAATGTAACAATAAAATCTTCATAGGAAGATATATCACTAACTATATTCAAAAAATCACTCAGATTATCAGTAAGACTTCTAAGTTCTTTTACTTGTTCACCAATAGGACTTATTGAAGACGGTGAATCAGCATAAGTACCGTGAAAAGCGAAATAGGCTTGATTTAATTTTCTTATAAAAATTCCATTCTGTTGGAATAATTTACGTCTTTGTTCCATATAGGATTATGCTTCTAGAATTTTTTGGTTAATCAATAATTCTTCTACCATTAGCCTAGTTTCCCTCATTTCTTTACCAAAATTGAATCCATTCGCATTATTAATTGTAGATTTTTCTTTAGAGAATTCGCATTGCTGATTTAACCTAACAAGCTTAGTACAAATAATCCCAGATAACTCTTCTCCAATAACATTAGCAATGGTCTCATTAAGAGAGATCATTTCGCTACTATCGCCAAAATGTTTCCCTAACTCTTTAAAAAAAAAGTAATGATGCAACCATTCGTGCGCAGCAGTCTCGATAACATGCCTTTTAGAACCTCTTGGAGGAATAATAGCTGGATAGGTTGCAATACCTCCAATATTTAAAATAACAGCAGATAAATTCTCTTCATCCAGTGCATGGGCCTCTAATATTTCCATTTCATCAATACTCATTTGTTGTTTTAATAAAATGTCTTGAAGTCTCTCTATTTTATTTCTAGGTGAGATAACTAATAGTTTAGGTGGATTTTGAAACCTGAAATTGGTTGGTGGAAAGACAAGGCCAAATTTAGATGTGATTT
Source organism: uncultured Dehalococcoidia bacterium (assembly GCA_964437045.1). Classification (GTDB taxonomy): domain Bacteria; phylum Chloroflexota; class Dehalococcoidia; order Lucifugimonadales; family CAYTFF01; genus CAYTFF01. The sequence goes on along the minus strand of CAYTFF010000036.1, from coordinate 5,339 downwards.
TTTCATCTTTTAAGATAGAAGATATCTGCTGTTCTAAATACTCTTCTGCCAGTGATCTTATATCCATTTGTTCATCAATTAAATCCGCTAATTGTTGATTATAAATAGCTAAATTGTTTGTATCTTCTTTATTATCAGGGCTCCTAGATATATTAATTTTGTGATTCATATTCTCGATCTCATAACTTAATTCGAAATATCTATCGAATTTTGCCGCACCATCTTCATATGAAGTTCGCTGCCATGGAAACAAATTGATTGCTTTATATAGCCACTTATCAGATAAATTAACTATCTCCCATTCCGCCAATCCAAACATGTGACTATATGCGACAGACTCAATCTGATTAAGTACCAATACGTCCCTGCTTGATATCTGTAAAGGTGATAGAATTAATCCAAATAGAATCATTACCTTTATAATATGAAAAGCCATTATTTATTACCCTGCATACAATGTAAAAATAAACTTTGCAATCATCCTTATAAACCTTACACTACTATTATAACTTTCTGTTCAATATTTAAACATTAGATAATTTGATATGAAACTTAGCCGAATTATTATCACAATATAAAAGAAACTGATTTAGATTTTTAATATAGGGGAGCTCGATGTTCATCATCCAATGCGACTTTGACGAAACAATAACAATTGGAGACCTTGGTACTTCTATAGTTGATGCCTTTGGATCAAACCTTTGGCATGAATCAGAAAGAGATTATTTGAGTGGCAAGATATCAGTTGAAGAAACCAGTAGAATTCAATACAGTCTTGTGGGTGTTAATCAAGAGCAATTAGAACAATTTGTAGAAAAATCGGTTGTTATTCGCTCCGGATTCGGAGAGTTTGAACGCTACTGCCGCACCCAAAATCTCTCATTAGTTATTGTCAGCAGTGGACTTGATATATATATAAAACCAACGTTAAAAATGCTAAACCTATTAAACATTGAATGTTATACGGCAACTGGGAAGTATAAAAATGGGGGAATAGAAATCTCCTACCGTGATCCAAATGGAATCTCTATAAAGGAAGGATTTAAGGAGGCTTATTTAAAGTATCTTAGAGAAAGAGATTTACCAATTATTTACATCGGAGATAGCATGTCAGACATAGAACCAGCTAAAGCCGCTGATTATATATTTGCAAGAGGCAAATTAAAAGTTGAATTAGACCATGCAGGCATAAAATTTTGGGCATTCAACACTTTCTACGACATAATTGAAAAAATAGATAAACTACTTAGAAACTAACCCTTCATTACAAAATATTCTGATGGGACTTTTTTGTGTAATCGTCTTTAATAATCCCACAAACGATCTCTAATTAAGCAACATTGCACGTTCAGCAGGCTTTGTCTAAAATGAGGTCATATGAGTTTGATTAAAGGGAGGATAGATTAATGGAGATAATTCCCAGCGATAAAATCCGTAATATAGCACTCATTTCTCACAACGGTGCTGGTAAGACTATCCTTTCAGAAGCAATGTTATTTACCTCTGAGGCAGTTACACGTATGGGTAAAATTGAAGATGGGAATACCATATCTGATTGGGAACCTGAAGAAATAAAGCGAACTGGTAGTATTCAAACTAGTCTTGTTCCATGTATTTGGAATAATCATAAGATTAACTTACTTGATACCCCAGGATATGCTGACTTTCGAGGAGAGGTTACCTCTGCACTGAGAGTAGCAGATAGTGCACTATTAGTAATATCCGCCACAGATGGAATTGAAGTCGGAACCAGAGAAATGTGGAACTTAGCTCAACAAAACAATCTACCTACGATTATTTTCGTAAGCAAAGTAGATAAGGACAATTCAGAATTTGAATCTACTACTGCCGAAATTATAGAGGCATTTGGTAACAAGTGTGTCCCCATACAAATACCAGTCGGATCACAGAGTAATTTAACAGATGTGATTAGTCTTCTTAAAGATAAATCAGCTTCTACTGACTCAAATCCAACTTGGGAAAGACTTATTGAAGCCATTGCTGAAACAAATGATGATTTAGCAACAAAATACCTCGAGGGTGACAAGCTAACTACTGAAGAAATCATGACAGGTTTAAAAAATGGAGTGAAAACCGGCGAAATCTGTCCAATTGTTCTAGGTGCTTCACCCAATTCTATAGGAGTAAAAGAACTAATGGATACTATTATAGAACTAATGCCATCTCCATTAGACATCGGTTCTATCGAAATTAAAATGACTGACTCTGAAGACTCGAGCACCATTGAACCCAAAAAAGATTCCCCCCTCTCTGTTTTGGTATTTAAAACCACTGCAGATCCGTATGTCGGTAAACTTACCTACTTAAGAGTTTACTCAGGCACAATCAAAAGTGATTCTCAAATATGGAATTCTAGTAAGAGCCAACAAGAAAAAATCTCCCAATTATTTATGGTTAGAGGAAAATCACAAGACAACCTAGCTGAACTTGTGACCGGAGATATTGGGGCAGTTGCAAAACTCAATGTTACGGGAACTGGAGATACCTTGTGTAACAAGGAGAAATCTTTAACGTTAGATGGCATAATATTCCAGGATCCTGTCTTATCTATGGCCTTATATCCCAAGACCAAAGCTGATACAGAGAAGATGACAAGTTCTTTATCCCGATTACTAGAAGAGGATTTGAGCTTACAAATGTATCGAGATAGTGACACAGCAGAGGTAGTGCTATCAGGACTAGGTGATACACATATAGAAATAGCCGTAGAAAAAATGAAACGGAAGTTTGGGGTAGAGATGATAACACAGATCCCTAAAGTACCCTACCGTGAAACCATTGGAGGATCCGCTAAAGTTGAATACAAACACAAAAAACAGTCTGGCGGGCATGGACAATATGGACATGTTTGGCTTGAATTGGAACCATTACCAAGGGGAAGTGGATTCGAATTTAGCAACAAAATTGTGGGAGGTGCGGTTCCCAAGGAATATATACCTGCTGTAGAGAAAGGAATTAATAAAGCTCTTGATGGTGGTGTTTTAGCTGGATTCCCAATAGTTGACTTAAGAGCAGTGCTATTTGATGGAAGCTACCATCCAGTTGATTCCTCTGGTGTGTGCTTCGAAATTGCAGGGTCTCATGCCTTGAGCAAAGGCATGAAGGAAGCAAATCCAGTGTTGCTAGAACCAATAATGTTCGTAACAGTAATTGTTCCTGACACTTATTCTGGTGATGTTATAGGAGATCTGAACAGTAAAAGAGGTCGTATCCATGGTATGACCCCTCAAGGTGACGGTAGCACACATATAGAATCAGATGTGCCACAGGCAGAAATCCTAAGATATGCCACGGAACTTAGATCTATGACACAAGGGCGTGGATCATTTACTATGAAATTTACTAGATACGAAGAAGTACCTCAACATATCTCCCAACCTATAGTAGAAGCCATACAAAAAGAGGAAAGCAAAGTTTAAAGTCCTTAATTGATGGCTCAGTGTTCGGATTTATATATCGATATATGCTAATAGTTCAACTGATTTAGTGAATAACTTTAGTTAATCTGGGGAGCTGGACCAAATTGTCTCATATCTGCTACCTCTTATTACTTCTGCCATCTCCTCATTTTCCATCCTTTTTAGTTGTTTCAATACCGCCGAAAATTCCTTTACAGAATCTTTTTGGGCTGAATCAACTAAGCGCTCCATAATAACATGCCAGACCCCTAAATTAGTTAAGCTATCAACATAGCCAAACCATGGGATCACTGCTAAATCAGAGGGCCTAGGAAAGTTTGGTCGTAATCTGGCAACGCTCCTCAATCTTTCCTCGATTGAAGAGACCATTGGCATCACCTTTATAAGTGGCCTGTCTTCAAAAGTAAATCTTGTATCAATTACAAGGCTTTTTCTAAAAGCCGGAAAAAGTATAGACACTACATCTGCATCTTCTATACTTTTTATTAACTCGTTTAGGTCTGTACCAAAATCTCTATTCATTTAATTTTTAAGAATTAATTAACTCTTTAACCGTTTCAATAAAAGCTGGCAACACTGTTTTCCAATCACCTGTAACACCATATCTGGCATCCTTAAAAATATTAGCATCAGCATCTTTATTAATAGCTACAATATTCTTTGATGCAGAGCACCCAGCCATATGTTGGCTGGCTCCTGAAATAGCCACTGCAAGATACAAATTTGGGGTAACCGTTTTCCCTGTTAATCCAACCTGGTAACTATGATCAAGCCATCCAGCGTCACAAGCTGCCCTAGAAGCACCCATTGCTCCTCCTAATAAGTTGGCTAGCTCTTCGAGTTGTTTAAACGGATCTGGCCCGCCTAATCCTCGCCCTCCTGCAACCACTATAGGGGCAGCTTCCAGTCGAATGCCCTCTACTTGTTCCCTAACTGTTTCTACTAATTTAGTCTTCATAATAGATGGATCTATAGATAAATCAATCTCTATAATTTCCCCTGATCGAGATGTATCTTGCTTAAGTCCTTCAAAAACTTTAGTTCTTAAGGTAGCAAAATAAGGGGCAGAGCCATCAAATGTAATAACAGCATTCGCATTTCCACCAAAAACTGGCCTTGTTGCTTTAAGATTTTTACTATCAGGATCAACTGACAATGCCAAACAATCTTGCGCTAAACCAACACCTAATCTAAAAGCAAGTCTTGGTGCTATCTGACTACTTATATCAGTTCGGGGGGCAAGCACAATAGTTGGGTTTACTTGTTTGCAAACCTTTTCAACTGCAGCTAAATATGCTTCCTGCTGGAATGTTTGAAGATGTTCATCTTCTCCTAAGTAAACCTTATCCGCACCACATTCAATTAACCCTTTTGCAAGACCTTTTATATCTTTACCTACTAGGCATACAGCTACTTCCTCCCCCAGGCCTCCGTTCAGCTGTCGTGCCGCTGCAATTACCTCAAAGGTTGATGATGAAACCGCGTTCTCAGAAATTTCCCCTATTACAAGAATCCCACTCATAAACCAAACCTTTCATTTTATAATGAAATTTAAATAATCTTTTCTTCTCTTAGCTTCAAGGCTAACTTTCTACCTGCATCCGAATCATCATCACCAGAAATCATTTCACACTGTGATACTTTCTCTGGCACAAATAATTCCTCTATCTGTAACTTTATACTTAAGTCAGATTCCTCTACATCTAAATCACTAATCCCTAAAATCAATGGCGTCTTTCTGGTAGCTGCCATGATACCCCTCAATGTAGGATATCTTGGTTCACCTAATTCATTACTAACAGTGACTAGAATAGGTAGTTCTCCTTGAATTACTTCATATCCATCTTGAATTGCCCTTTGTATTGTAATTAATCCATCCTCTCCAACATCAATTTTCTG
>CAYTFF010000035.1:9999-10210 GCA_964437045.1 uncultured Dehalococcoidia bacterium | reverse complement strand
TTAACAAAAGGCTAAAAACGTACTGGTAACTTATGGTGATATCCCTTTAATAACACCAGAAACCCTAATCAAATTAATGGATCAACATGTAAAATCCCAGGACCAGGTTACGATTCTAACTACCCCAATAGGAACTAATAAAGGAATGGGGAGAATTTTTAGAGATTCCAATAATAAAATTACATCTATAATAGAGGAAAAAGAAACCGAT
>CAYTFF010000035.1:6830-9881 GCA_964437045.1 uncultured Dehalococcoidia bacterium | reverse complement strand
CCTGTGATACTTTGGTTATAAATAACAGAGTGAATTTGGCTGAAGCCGAGTCAATACTTCGTTCCCATATTAGAAAAACATGGATGGAAGAAGGAGTAACAATAATAGATCCTAATACGACGTATATTGATCTAACAGCTAAATTATCCAAAGACACTATAATATATCCTAATACGCATCTGCTAGGTAATACAGATGTAGGAACTAAATGCAGAATTGGTCCAAATACAACCATTAAAAATTCATCTTTATCTGCTGAATGTATTGTATATGATTCTGTAATAGAAGATTCGAAACTTGGTCGTAGCGTACAAGTCGGTCCTTTTAGTCATATTAGAGCAGGAGGACAAATCAAAGATGATGTTCACATAGGGAATTTTGTTGAGATCAAGAATAGTAAATTAGGTCAAGGCAGCAAAGTAGGACACTTTAGCTATATTGGAGATGCAATACTTGGCACCAATGTTAATGTAGGTGCGGGTACCGTAACCTGCAACTATGATGGCAAAAATAAACACTCAACTAAAATTGGAGATAACGTCTTTATAGGCTCAGATTCTATGCTGATAGCTCCTCTTACCATAGGTGAAGGATCATCAACTGCTGCTGGTGCAGTTGTTACAAAAAATATCCCCCCAAATCATTTAGCAGTAGGTATGCCTGCTAAAAATTCTCCAAGATATCCCATTAAAAAAGAGAATGTTTAGTTATATTTACAAGGTAAAATGAGCGTATTTAAGGAGTAAATCAATTGGATAGCGATAGTTCTAACACAGAAACTAATTCAACTGTAGGCAAGCTAATTAATCTAATAACCAACAAGATTAAACCTATGAATAGAGAATTTGGGAAGCCTAATGGTGAAATTGATAAAAACATGTTTGATGCGAATACTCAAAATTCTGCTCAATCAATTCCTCCTGATTTTCTTCAAAATATTGACGAACAAGAAGTTAGGATGATCAAGGCAATTCTTAATATGGAAAATATTCAGGCTAGAGAAATTATGGTTCCTAGAGTTGATATATTAGCTACAGATGTTAATACATCACCAGAAGAGTTAGTGAAATTGATGTCAGATGGAGGCCATAGTAGGATTCCCATATATAGTGAAACTATTGATAATATATTTGGTATCCTTCATGCCAGAGATATGCTTGGCTTACTTATTAACAAAGACCATGGCATGAAATTAAATACCATTGCCAGACCCGCCCTATTTATCCCTGAATCAAAAAGACTAGAAGAGCTATTACGTGAATTTCAAGAAAAGCATGTTACGATGGCTATTGTAGTTGATGAACACGGTGGAGTCGCTGGTCTAGTAACTATGGAAGATCTCCTGGAAGAAATTGTAGGTGAAATAGAAGACGAATTCACTGATGTGGAGCCGGAGATAATTCAAATAAACGAAAATGAAGCAATATTAGATGCAAGAGTGAATTTGGAACGCGCTAATGAGTTATTCTCTGTTTCTTTAGAAGGAGATGGATTCGAGAGTATAGGTGGAGTGGTGTATAAACAGTTAGGAAAGATTCCAAGAGCGGGGGATAAAATCAAGCATAATGAATTATCCATAGAAGTGCTGTCAACTGAAGGACGCCGTATAAACAAATTACGCGTAATCAAGGAACTACCCGAACAGGATGAATAGAGGTTCTAGGACAAAAAAAGAATAGACGACAAGCGTCGCCTACCTAGAAGATTGATGAAGCCCCTTGAAATTCAAGGGGCTTCCATATTTCATTCGGTATAGATTCTACTACTTAGCTTCTACTATAGAGACATAAGCAGTGGCTACTGAACCTTGGTCACCAACAGCAAGAGCTGTATAACTACCAGCTGCTATAGTGCTAGGAAGAGCTCGGCTTCTAGTTAGATCAAAAGCTCCTGAAGCATTGGCCTCACCACCTACTAGAGGGAAATCTCCTGTAGCTGTTGCATTCACCAATTTTACCAAAACACCTTCACCTGACTTAAAGCCAGCGCCTAGTACGTTAACACCAGTAGATCCAACTTCATGTGCTGCTGGAACACTTAAATGAACAACACTAGTAGCAGGTGCAGCGGCAGAATCAGATGCGCTGAGAGCTGCACTGGCCTTACTGCCAAATTCACCTACAGCTTCTACAGTGTAGATGCCAGCTGCTAAAGTTCCAGGGCTCTTGGTAACTGAAAACGCTCCTGATGCGTTAGCTTCTGCTGCAGCGAATATGTTCTTATTACTTGAATCATGTATCAAAGAGACTGCTATCCCTTCATAGGCTTCATAACCAGATCCATGAATGGTGACACTGCCACCAGGATTTATGGAAGATGATGCTAACTCTATGTCAGCCTGTGGCTGAGGAGCATCCTGTCCGGTTACGCCTTGTGGCCCTTGTGGACCTTGCGGACCTTGTGGCCCTTGTGGACCTTGAAGTCCAGGTAAACCAGGATTACCAGGATAGCCTGGTAAACCGGATGAACCGGCTGGCCCCGCACATGCAACGACAACTGACATTGTTGCAACCAGGGCAACGAACCCAATTAGTGCCTTATATTTGCTGGAAAACATCCTACTCATATGACCCCCTTTTTCAATAGACAAGCAATTACATACCGATCAGCTAGATGTTTCTACGCCTTTTAGTATAGCTTAAAATTTCTGAACCTGCCTAATGATATTAATCACCTTCAAAGATGTCAAGCCCCTTGAGACAAATTACTTGGAGTTTGTGAGCCAATTTTCTATTTTTGGGCAGAATTTGGTAATTTTTACTATACAATTTATGTTACTATAATCCATCTAACGTTAAAATTAAACAAAATTTTAATTTATGAAAATATTTTTATGAATAAAGGTAATTACCAATGGAAAATCATCTCACTCATATAATTACAGAGTTAGTGTTTCAACTCGCAATAATTTTAGCCGCTGCTAAAGCGATGGGCGAAATATGCGAGAGATATATCAAAATACCACCAGTTTTAGGAGAGTTATCCGCGGGTATTATAATTGGGCCATTTGCCCTAGGAGGAATTGACCTCCCCTTCATAGGGCAGCTATTC
>CAYTFF010000035.1:4917-6820 GCA_964437045.1 uncultured Dehalococcoidia bacterium | reverse complement strand
CCAGCCGCATGGAGGGTTACTTGAAGAATCTATTTCATTAGTACCAGTATCTACTGAATTGTGGGCAGTAGCACAAATTGCAGCAGTAATTTTACTTTTTAGTGCTGGGCTTGAAACAAATCTGCGTCAATTCATGAAATATGCTGGGCCAGCCTCACTAATAGCAATTGGTGGAGTACTTATCCCATTCGCCTGTGGGGTATACGGAACTATATGGTTTGGTTTTGCAGATTCTTTCAGTGATCCCAAAGCTTTGTTTATGGGGGCAATATTAACTGCCACCTCTGTCGGAATAACTGCAAGAGTTTTAAGTGATATTAAACACCTAGATTCTGCGGAAGGAGTGACGGTTTTAGCGGCGGCGGTTCTAGACGATGTATTAGGAATTCTGGTTTTAACTGTGGTTGTGGGTATTTCCGAAAGTGGTGAGGTATCTTTGAGTGATGTAGCTATTGTTGGAGGTAAGGCGGTGGGATTTTGGATAGCCTTAACAGGTATTGGAATTCTTTTGTCCAAGTATATTTCAATTTTCTTAGATTCGTTTAGAGTACCAGGGGCCGCGATTGCACTAGCTTTATCATTAGCTCTTCTAGCAGCTGGCCTTGCCGAAAGCTTTGGACTTGCCATGATAATTGGAGCGTATTCTATGGGCCTAAGTCTATCAGGAACTAAAATTGCCCATAGATTAGAAGAACCAATGAGGGCCGTTTACAACGCTTTAGTACCAATATTCTTTGTAGTAATGGGGATGTTAGTAGATATCCCAGCAATGAAAGGTGTCCTTATTTTTGGTGCTGTGATTACTGGTTTAGCGGTTATGAGCAAGGTAATCGGATCTGCTATACCAGCTCTTATGACAGGATTTACAAAATGGGGTTCATGGAGAATAGGAATAGGTATGTTACCACGAGGTGAAGTTGCACTAATTATCGCTGGAATAGGATTATCTAGAGGAATAGTAGGATCTGACTTATTTGGGGTATCTATAATGATGACTGTTGTTACTACTTTAGTAGCACCTATCATTCTCGTACCAGCCTTTAAAAACAACAAAGAAGGAAGACGGAGTTCTGCTAAGGAGTAATCATGTCCTATATATTTGAAGTAATCCTTCAGGGTACCGCAAAAGATCTATTTCACCATGCATTTGCAAATCACATGGAAAAAGGAGGATACTCACTGACTCATTTGGGTGGAGGCGGACAAGAAATACTTGGGTTTAGATTAGAAAAGGAACTTGTAAGTTTTAGTGTTTCTAGTGAAGGCCACGGACTATACAAGGTATCAATCCATTCTGAAACTGTGCCTCTGGAAGAGTTGGTGATTGATTCAATTTTACAATCTACATCCATTCTGATGAATCCATTCTTGCAATCCCTAACAGGTAAACCAAAAGCAAGCTATACGGATAAAATACATAATTCCCTAAAAAAATTGATAGGAAATATCAATAATAAATAGTTCGGGATTTCAATTGAATACCTAGTTGCCCCCTAAAGTACTGCATTGATATATTTGAAATGTTCTGCCCCTGTAGCTCAGAGGATAGCGCACTGGCCTCCGGAGCCAGATGCCCGGGTTCGAATCCCGGCAGGGGTACTTATACCCCAATGTAGGACAGTATAGACTAGAGCTCCAAAATATTGATCTTGAGGGATATGAAGTAAAATGCAAGACTATTACGAACTTGGAAGTCATACATTAAAAATCTCAACTTCTTCATCCAAAGCCCAATTGTGGTTTGATCGTGGTTTACTTCAATGTTACGGATTTAACCATGAAGAGGCCATAAGTTGCTTCAAGCATGCTTCGAAGTCTGATCCTAAATGCGCCATGGCCTATTGGGGAATAGCTTATGCACTAGGACCTAACTACAATAAAGCCTGGGATGCATTTGATGATA
>CAYTFF010000035.1:1858-4907 GCA_964437045.1 uncultured Dehalococcoidia bacterium | reverse complement strand
AATTTAGCAACTTCTCATGAAGTTGCAGTGGAAGATATGATATTTATTATGATAATGAATTCAAAATCGCATTGGCTCATGCATATGAGAATACCTCAAAAGCTATTTCCTTGGTTCATGGAACCAGTGACCTGGAACAGGCACTAATTCATAGTCTTAAACACCGTTATCCTGAAAAAGAATCGAATGGTGACCCTATGACATGGGTTAAACAATATGCCTCAGAAATGCGCAAAATTTACAACCAGTTTCCTGAAGATCCTGATGTTGTAACATTGACTGCAGAAGCACTTATGAACCCAACCCCATGGGAACTTTGGGATTTAAAAACTGGGGAAATCGCTGATGGCGCAAACACTGCAGAAGCTATGATAATGCTTGAAGGAGCGCTTAACAGAATTGATGGGACTGATCAAGAAAAGCATCCTGGACTGCTGCATATGTATATACATCTAATGGAGATGTCCCCATATCCAGAACGTGCACTTAAGGCTGCCGATCAATTACGTGATCTAGTTCCAGATGCTGGGCATCTACAGCATATGCCAACACATATTGATGTTCTATGCGGTCATTACCAAACTGTTGTAGATTCTAATGAGGCTGCTATTGTAGCCGATAGAAAATTTTTAGAGCGCGAAGGTCCTCTAAATTTTTATTCCCTTTACCGCTGCCACAATTACCACTTTAAAATTTATGGCGCAATGTTTTTAGGTCAATACAATACTGCTATTAAAACCGCAAATGAAATGATATCTACATTGCCTGCTGAATTATTGAAAGTAGAAACACCGCCAATGGCCGATTGGCTTGAAGGATTTATATCAATTAAACAACATGTCTTAATTAGATTTGGAAGATGGGAAGAGATAATTGCCCAACAATTACCAGCCGATCAGGAACTCTTTTGTGTAACAACGGCTATGATTCATTACTCAAAAGCAGTAGCAAATGCATCAATTGGTGAAATTGACTCTGCGAATAATGACGCAATCCTTTTTAAAAATGCATTTCTTAAAGTCCCGGAGAGTCGTTATATTTTCAACAACACTTGTCTTGACATTCTTGCTGTAGCACAAGAAATGATGCTAGGAGAAATTGAATATCGTATGGGTAATTTTGATGCAGCTTTTCTGCATTTACGTAAGTCAGTAGAGCTTGATGATAACCTTCCATATGATGAACCCTGGGCTTGGATGCAACCCACGCGACATGCACTTGGTGCACTTCTATTAGAGCAAAACCGCATAGAAGAAGCTACGGAAATTTATAGAGCAGACCTAGGTTACAACAAAACTCTAAGTCGAGCTTGCCAGCATCCAGACAATATATGGAGTCTACATGGATATCACGAATGTCTGGTTCGACTAGGTAAACATGCTGAGGCAGAAATTGTCGAACAACGCCTTAAACTAGCTAATGCCCGTACAGACATACCTGTAACAGCATCTTGTTTCTGCAGAATGGATACTTAAACTAGTAACTTTAGAAATCAATTAAATCTAGGCAAAATTGTTGCTGATATATGCTTTTTAAAAATCCACCTCTATACGATTAATAAATTGATTTTATTCAATTCAAAACAGATATTAAGCACTGACATCGTCAACAAGGCGACCTGAAACTCATTGACACAACCACTGGGTCACCTACAAAATATATTAGTGGACAAATTTACCTAATATATTGTGTCACAAAATTAACTAATCACAAGATATAGCATGACATCAGTAAAAAGTATCAAAAAAACAAAGTTATTAAACCCGGGAGTTCTCAGGGTAGTTGGAAGAGATCGCTTTATCGAATTCACACTCGATGACAATTTATCAATCAATACAGTGACAAATGGACTGAGATCATACCTAGACCAATTTGCGGAAAAGTTTGAAGGCTCTGGAGTAACTCTAAACTTAGGATCAAGATCCTTAAACATTGATGAATTAAAAAGTTTACAGGGTCTTTTAGAACGGGAATTTAGTCTTAAACTAGAAGGTATTTTTTGTTCTAGTGATACTATTAGCCAACTTATCTCAAATAAACCCATCGTCTACACAAAACCTTTAGAAGACGATAAAAAACAACCTGATTCGGTAGTTGAGGTAACATACAATTCTACTAACCAGGACTTCAGGACAAATGATATAAATGGATCCAAATCTCCCTGGACAGATACCCTAACCATGAAGGGCACATGTCGCTCTGGAACGACAATTCATAATACAGGGAATGTATTAATACTAGGTGATGTTAACCCAGGTGCAGAAATCAGTGCTACCAAAGACATTATTGTTTTTGGTAGATTAGCTGGGTTAGCACATGCAGGAGCTAACGGACAAAAGGCTATGATAACTGCATTAAATTTGGAAGCACCTCAATTGAGAATTGGTAAATATATCAGAATGGACCCACCTGTAAGAAAAAGAAATCGATCATCCTGGACACCAGAAATGGCTTTTGTAAAAGATGGGAAAATTAAGGTGGAGCCATTTGTGCCAAAGTCATCTTGGAAATAATAGGAGCAGCTTATGGAAAATAAAAATTGTACAACATTAGTAGTAACCTCAGGAAAAGGTGGTGTTGGGAAAACTACTACAACAGCCAATCTAGGAGTAGCCTTGGCACTTAGAGGTAATAGGGTACTTGTAATAGATGCGGACATTGGATTGAGAAATTTAGATGTTGTAATGGGACTCGAAAATAGAGTGGTTTATGATTTGGTACAAGCAATAGAAGGCGTATGTAGAGTTCAGCAAGCAATGATTAGAGATAAAGTTGTAAACAATCTCTATCTAATTCCAGCAGCCCAAACAAGAGATAAGAATGCAGTAAATGGACAACAAATGTGCGATTTATGTGCTGAGTTAAAATCCGAATTCGATTTTATTATTATAGACTCTCCTGCTGGGATAGAACAAGGATTTAAAAATGCCATCGCTCCAGCAGATCGAGCCATTTTGGTTACAACACCAGAAGTTTCAGCAGTCAGAGACGCTGATAGGATTATAGGATTAGTAGAGGCAGAAGGAATTCCGACCCCAGACTTAATTCT
>CAYTFF010000035.1:0-1828 GCA_964437045.1 uncultured Dehalococcoidia bacterium | reverse complement strand
GCAAAAAGACATGATGTCTACCGAAGACATATTATCCCTCTTATCAGTACCGTTGATAGGGCTGGTCCCCGAGGATGACGGCATAATAATATCAACCAACCGCGGTGTTCCAGCTGCACATGACCCCAAAATTAAATCTGGTCAGGCGTATAGGAGAATTGCAGCCCGAGTAGAAGGAGAGGAAGTTCCATTTCCAGATATGTCCTCCGAAAATGGCCTATTCAATAAAATCAGAAGTCGGGTAGGACTAATGTGGGGGGTACAAAGCAATGCTTAATCAAGTAATAAATTGGATTTCAAATATATTCCAAACGCTAAAAGCTTTTAGCTACGGTGACACAATTATTAAAAGTGGAAATGCCGCTAGTGACCGTTTAAGATCTGTATTGGTCCAAGATCGTTCCTCCCTGAATACAGAAACGTTAGACGCAATGAAAATGGAACTTGTAAATGTAATTTCTAAATACATGCTAATAAATAAAAATTCCATCGAAGTGGACCTGCAACGAAATGGCAATTCCATGAGACTTATTTCCAATATACCAATCTCGAATGTCCGATCACGTCGACAACGTAATATAATTGGGGATAAACCTCAAAAGGGGCGATCAGGAAAGACCGGTACACAATTCCAAGCATAATATTTTGCCCATTCTGTTGCTTTTGATTTAGGAAGATATTTCAAAATCTTCAAGTTGTTGTGCTTTCGTATCCTGAGTAACTATTCATAGTGATTAAATTATCATTTTTTGAGATAATTAGTTACCATACTTAAGATCTCGATAGGGAAATCAACGACCAGCTTTTAATACTTTTACCTTTCATAAGACTTGTATGACAAATAATATTACAATATGATTTCATCCAAGCAAGAAATTTGGCTCTAATAGCTAAAGGAGTTTTACAATGGATATGAAATTTGCTGTTGGAATGGGTCGTAACGAAAATATTTACCAGATATCAGATTTAGCAAAAACTGCAGAAGATAGTGGGTTCAACTATGTGACATTTGTGGACCAACCTCATATTTCTCCGGACGCACTGGTATGCATGACATTAGCAATAAACAATACGGAGCGAATTCATGTGGCTCATGGGGTAACTGATCACCATACCTATCACCCATCAGTTACCGCAAATGCTACAGCTTGTTTAAATGAATTATCAGGCGGTAGAGCATTTGTAGGAATAGGAACCGGTAACATAGGTGCCAAAGTTACAGGAATAAGCCCCTTTCAGGAATTAAGGGATGCCATATTATTCATTAAGAAATTCAGTGCTGGCGAAGAAGTAGAATTCCAAGGATTAACATGGCAATCTGAATGGTCTAGAAGGCCATTAAGAGTATATCTAGGAGGAACCGGCCCTAGATTATGTCAACTTGCCGGGGAGGTCGCTGATGGAATTATGCTTACTAGTAACGCCGATCCTGTACTCCTACAATGGCAAAAAGAACAAGTAGAAATAGGAGCAGCTAAAGCTGGGCGTGATCCTTCAGAAGTAGACATATGGGCAAGAGGAATGATTTATGTAACAGATACCGTAGGCCAGGCAAAAAGAGAGGTATCTGGGTATGCAGTTAATAGTGCTAAAGTACTTAGCAGACTTTTACGTCAAAAAAGTGCCCCTATAGAGGATTTAAGAAAACGGATGATAAAAGCTCACCCTAAATTAATAGAGGAATGTGAACAGTCCTTCAACAAATGGCGACCAGAACAACATGAAAAAATCGATACCCCAGCTGCTTTAGCAATTACGCAAAACATTTTAGATGTACAACACTTAGTTGGAAGACCAGATGATATATGTGAAAAATTGGAGATTATCA
>CAYTFF010000034.1:3619-10280 GCA_964437045.1 uncultured Dehalococcoidia bacterium | reverse complement strand
CCCGGATACGATATGGAAACATTCCTTAGCGCGCCTTGGAGATTTACGGTACAATCAGCTAGCTTTGGCGATCTGGGATTCTTTTTTTTGGCATTCCTACCAATGGCAATCATAGTACGTAAAAGTCGCTGGCTATCAATAAATATCCTAGGACTGGCAATCATTTATTATCCATTGTGGTTTTTTTTCTTGTTTCAACGAAACAGACATTGGATTGAACTAGCTCCAGCCCTAGCGATTATAGTGGCCATAATACTTATAACATTATTAAGGAAAGATTATTTTATCAAATATTCAAAGTATGTTATATCGAGTATATTTTCGCTAGCATTAATCTTAGGAGTAGGAATATCAATAATCTATAATTCTAAGTTTATCCCTGTTGTATCTGGATTAGAAGATAGAAATACATTCCTAACTGAACATGGATATATATATGAGCCTTATATTTTCGCTAATCAAAATCTCCCTGAAACTAGTAAAGTTTTAGTTTATAACGTTTGGGATATGACGTATTATTTAGATGTAGATTATGTGATAGGTAACCCACTAATACAGGGCTTAATAGACTATTCTACATTAAGTAGTACTGAAGAATTAATTAAAAGACTGAACTATCTCGGTATCACACATATTTTTTTCAGGGGAGATGAATTTCAAATAAGCACAAATATAGACAACGAGCTACCAAACGATTTGCAAGCCCGCGCCAATGTATTATATAAATCGGCAATTTCTAAATATGGACTAGAAATTAAGAGCTTTAAAGGTTCAATGGTAAGCTCAAAAACCTTGCAGAGTAATAAAGCTGAATTTACATTAAGACTTTTTGAGTTAAACTACCCAGAAAATATAATTAATGAAAAATATTAAATGAATATTCTAGGTGTACATATAGGGCATGATAGTTCTGCTGCATTAGTGAGAGACGGCCAAATTATATCTGATGTGGCAGAAGAAAGATTTACCCGCACTAAACACTATGCAGGTTTACCAATCCAAGCAATAGAGTATTGCCTTAGCTCCAATAATTTTACCATCAAAGATATAGACATAATTGCTATTCCGTCAAGTGGGCCTGTGCCAGAATTAAACTTCTTGTTCGGCCTAAATGGTTCTCAAAAAGAACACCAACGTACCCCAGGTAAGATTCTTAATCAAATACGACGTATCATGCAATATTCTAGTGTGGCTCCTCCTCTGTATTTAAAGAAATTCCCAATTGGCATCAAAACAAAAATAACGCACATAGACCATCATCTTGCCCATGCATCCTTAGCTTATTATACGAGTGGATCAAAAGATAAGCAGGTTTTCGTAACTCTGGATGGAGCTGGAGATGGTTTTTCAACGTGTATTTGGTTAGGGGAATCAGGAAATATTAAACCTCTTGTAAAGCTTGGTACAAATTCATCCCTAGGATGGTTTTATAGTAATGTAACTGAGGCATTAGGGTGGTGGCATGGAGATGGAGAAGGGAAAACCATGGGATTAGCACCTTATGGGGATTTTAAAAAGACCCTAAATTTGCTTGATCGGTTTCACCCTAAATTCAAAGACGGCGCCTTAGTACAAAAACATTCATATGGACAACCTTTTGTCTGGAATGAATCTGGTGCAATACAGTGGCATTTTAATCAAGCAAATAACATAAGGGCGATTATAGATAACCACGAGAGTCAAGATATTGCTGCTGAAGCTCAAAGGATTTTAGAAGAACAAGTTATAGAGCTAATAATACCATGGCTTAAAAAGGAAAATACCGATAGGCTTTCATGTGCAGGTGGTGTGTTTCTGAATGTAAAACTAAATCAACGCATTTGGGAAAATGCAAATTTGAGCCTCCATCATGTTTTCCCTAACCCTGGTGACTCTGGCTTAGCAGTAGGAGCAGCATTATATGCATATTATAAAGCTAAGCCAACAGCCAAACTATATCCATTAGACAATATTTACTGGGGACCTTCATACTCAACCAAAGAAATTAGAAAAATTCTAGACGAGAGAAATTTGACATACAAGACCTCCAACAATGTGGCATCAGATACAGCTAAACTTTTGGCACAAAATAAGATAGTTGGTTGGTTTCAAGGACGAATGGAAAGTGGTCCTAGGGCTCTAGGAGGACGTTCAATATTAATGAGTACTGCGAGATCAGAAAATAAAGACATCATAAACGCTAAGGTGAAATTCCGTGAGGCTTTCAGGCCATTCTGTCCATCAATACTAGAAGAGAAATTTGAAAACTATTTACTTAATACTAGGAAAGAGCCCTTCATGATAACTTCATTCAATGCTAAAGATAATAAGAAGGATAAAATTCCGGCAGTTGTACATGTAGATGGCACAGTGCGGCCACAAACAGTTTCAAAACGAGTAAACCCTTTATATTGGAACTTGCTAAAGGAATTTGGTGACCTGACCGGGGACCCAATTTTACTTAACACTTCTATGAACATTAAGGGTGAACCTATAGTTTGTCATCCTAGAGAGGCAATCCGTAGTTTCTTTGATACTGGAATAGATGCCTTAGTAATCGGAAACTTTATTTTAGAGAAATAACCAACCGACCAACAATGATGCCACCCAGTTCTAATTCAAAAATTAAAGTTTTATATTTCTATAATGGGAGTTCACTTGGAGGAGCTCCCCTAAGCCTATTACAGTTAATTCGGCATTTGGATACAAAAAAATTTCATCCTCAGGTATTTTGTTTATATGATAGTAAAGTAATACCTTTTTTCAAAAAATATGGAGTAGAAACATTTGTATCTAAGGGAATCAGGGAAATTAATCATACTACAGCAGGATGGTACCCTCTATATAATCCTATTAAATTCCTCCAATTTTTAAAATTATTGGTACTACTAATACCTTCCATTATAAGAACTAAAAACATCGTTAAAGCTCATAAAGCTAACCTAGTTCATTTAAACTCGCTAACTCTGCTACCATCGGCAATAGGTGCCAAACTAGCCGGCGTACCAATAGTTTGGCACATAAGAGAATCTGTTGTTCAAGGACATATTGGACTTAGAAAATATCTCCTGAAACTTTTAGTTAATCTTCTTTCTGATCACGTAATATATATCTGCCAAGATAATTTAAAATCCCTAGGTAGTAAGGGATCTGTAGTCTATAATTCAATTGATTTCCAAGAATTCAACAAAGATATATCAGGCGAAATAGTAAGAGAAGAATTAGCGTTAAAACCACCTGATAAAATCATATTAATGTTAGGAGGAATTGGCAGAATCAAAGGAACCCTAGAATTAATTAAAGCAATATCGATAGTAAAGAAACAAATTCCAACCATACGGTGCATAATTGCTGGATGCCTAGAATCTCCTCCATGGGTTGATTCCAAATTGACCAGACTCCTTAGTAGATTTGGTGTCAAGAGATATACTCAGCAAGTCAATGAATTGATAACTACTGAAAACCTTCAGGAAAACATATTATTGTTACCCTTTCGCAACGATGTACCAAACTTAATAGCAGCTTCCAATATGGTGACTTTCCCATCAATTCAGCCTCATTTTGCCAGACCCATTATGGAAGCCGGTGCTATGAGCAAACCCGTAGTAGCTTCATCTATCGGAGGTATCACGGAAATATTATCGAATAAAAGAAACGGATTACTGGTTGCACCTAAAGACAGTAATGCCCTAGCCCAAGCATTTATTACTCTGATTAAGAATGAATCCCTAGCAAAAAAAATAGGTGCACAAGGTTACCAAAAGGCTTTAGAACTATTTGATTCAAAAATTAATATTCCAAAGACGATGGGTATTTATGAGAATATCCTAAAAATAAAGACATCCACCAGCACTAAAAAATGAACATTTTTTTCTCAACATTCTGTATAACTAAACTAAATGGCACCTACTTCAGAGCTTATTATTTGGCAAGAGAGTTAGCTAAAAGAGGACATAGCATAACATTAGCCTCAATATCACCAAATTCTAAGTTTAAAAAAATAGAGTCAACTGATTCCAATTTGAAAATTTTAGAATACCCGAATTTGTTTCACAAATTGATCTTCCATTTTGGAAATGGACCATTAGATATTGCGCAGCGAACTAACCATTTAATAAATGGAAATTACGACGTAGTACACGGTGTTGAATACTATGCTAACGTCAATATTCCAATATTGCTGACAAAAAAAATGAAAAAATACGTGTACGTATCTGACTGGTGTGACTGGTTTAGTAAAGGAATGGCTACCAAAGGTAGACGCTTTGCATCATGGAGCCCAATAATTAATACTATATCAAAAATTGAAGATATAACACGACTATATGCCCATGGAGTAACCGTTATAAGCGATGAAATTGAAGAGCATGTAAGGTCTATAGGAATACCTGACAAAAAAATATTGCGTATACCAGGGGGTTCACCAACTGATTTGATAAAACCGTTAGACAAAATCAAATCAAGAAAAGAATTGGGATATCCTATAGATGCTAAAATTTCTTTATTCTTAGGAAACTATCAGGCCGATCTAGATATCTTTGTAAGAGCATTTCAATTATTAAAAATGAAAAATCCTAACTCCAAACTAGTCATAATTGGATTGATATCAAATAACATTTCAAAACTTATTAAAGAACTCAAACTCGAGAAACACATTATTGAAGTTGGGCCTGTAGAACCTGTGAATCTCAGTACATATATGGCCACAGCTGACCTATTTTTCCTTCCACTTAGAGATACAGAAGGTAATCGTAGCCGTTGGCCTAATAAAATAGGTGACTACATGGCTTCAGGACGTCCAATAGTAGCAAGTGAAGTAGGTGAGATAGTTCCCATAATGAAAACTAACAATATTGGGGTTCTTGTGGGAAACAATATAAACGAAATTGTAACTAGCACCGAATGGCTATTAAACAATCCTAAAATTGCTGATGGAATGGGATCTAACGCTCGAGTCTTAGCTGAAACGGAATATTCTTGGTCATCGCTTGCTGAACAACTTGAAAATTTCTACTCCTCGCTGTTAAATTGAACTTTAAGGAATTGTTATATTGAATATTTTAATTACAGGAAGTAGCGGTCTAATTGGGTCGGAGGCAGTTGTATATTTTGATTCTCTAGGTCATAAGATTTGGGGGATAGATAATAACATGCGCAGAAAATTTTTTGGCCCAAATGGAGATACTAATTGGAATTTAAATCGCTTAAGGAAAATTACAACAAATTTCCAACATATAGATATGGATATTCGGGATCGCACAGGGATATTTGAACTATTCAAGAAACATAAATTTGACATGGTCATACATTGCGCAGCACAACCATCACATGATAAGGCACAAGAAATCCCTTTAATTGATTTTGATATTAATGCAGGAGGAACTATCAATCTTCTAGAAGCTACGAGGCAATATTCAGCCGAAGCTATTTTCATACTTATGAGTACTAACAAAGTATATGGTGATACACCTAACAGGATTAAATTAATAGAATTACCTAAAAGATGGGAATACGCTCTACCAAAAGATTATAATGGGATTGACGAAAATTGCAGTCTTGATCATTCGCTTCACTCACTTTTTGGTGCATCTAAAGCAGCAGCAGATATTGTTGCCCAAGAGTACGGTCGATATTATGGGATGAACATAGGTATATTTAGAGGAGGATGCTTAGTAGGCCCATCTCATTCTGGCGTAAAGTTACATGGATTTCTTTCATACTTAGTTAAAGTAGCTGTAAGTGGAGAGCAATATACTATTTTAGGATACAAGGGGAAACAGGTTCGTGATCAAATACATAGTTACGATGTGGTTCGAGCAATAGAGGAGTTTTCTAAAAATCCTTCTCACGGAGAAGCTTTTAACCTTGGCGGGGGAAGAAATAATAGTGCATCCATACTTGAGTCGATTGAATTAATAGAGGAAATACTTACCCGAAAAGTTAATTGGTCATATACCGATTTAAATAGACGTGGTGACCACATATGCTATATTTCGAACTTAAACAAATTTAAAACTGCATACCCCAACTGGAACATTACTCGAACGCTTGATAGTATAATTAAAGAGTTAATTGAAGCAGAGACCATAAACACCTCACATTAAGAGGTCCAATAAAAGAAATGGCTGGTCTAAATTGAGACAACTGATACAAAACAATAAAACAGGAAAATTGACTCTAGAAGAAGTCCCAACTCCGATTATTCGCCCAGGAGGGGCTTTGGTTCAAAACCTTTATTCTGCTGTCAGTATTGGTACTGAGCGTGCCTCTATAAATTTCGCTAAAACCAACATAATTGGGAAGGCCAGAAAACGCCCCGATTTAGTCAAACAAGTAATAGAAAAAACACGACGGGATGGTTTATTCTCAGCGTATCAGGCCGCTAGCAATCGATTAAATAAACCTATGTCTTTAGGATACAGTTCATCAGGTATTGTCCTAGAATTAACAGACAACATTGAGGACATATCCATTGGTGACTTGGTTTCATGTGCCGGAGAGGGTTATGCGAGCCATGCTGAGGTTATTTATGTACCTAACAATCTCATAGTAAAAGTTCCTCAAGGTGTTTCACCTGAAGAAGCAGCCTTTACTAGTATAGGTGCAATTGCTCTTCAAGTCCAGAAGTTCGACGAGGAAGGTCTGGGCCCCGATATGTACGAGCGCCGGCGTCGCGAACTCG